>JAKSRN010000180.1 GCA_024403585.1 Lachnospiraceae bacterium
TGGTCATTTAAGGAGGATAAAGAAGTATGAACACATTGAGAAAAGTGATCGTGAAAAACAGGGTGCTGATCCTCATCCTGGCATTCCTGTTACTGATTCCGTCAGCACTGGGATATCTGAAAACGAAAGTCAATTACGATATCCTGTATTATCTGCCGAAGGATATTGAGACCATGATCGGTCAGGATATTCTGAAGGATGAGTTCGGTAAGGGAGCATTTGCCATGGAAATAGTGGAGGGTATGCCCCTGAAAGATGTAGCGAAGGTGAAAGAGAAGATTGAAGCGGTAGACGGAGTTGCCCAGGTGATCTGGTATGACTCTATAGCGGATCTTTCCATTCCGGTGGAGATCCTTCCGGATGAGATTAAGGATGTCTTTATCTCAGGTGATTCTACACTGATGGCTATCTTTTTCGATGATACAACGTCAGCTGATTCCACTATGAAGGCGATCAATGATATTCGTTCCGTAACAAACCAGCAGTGCTATTTGAGCGGAATGTCAGCCATCGTTACAGATACAAAAGAGCTTTCAGAGAAAGAAGCTCCCATCTATGTAATGATTGCAGTCCTGCTTACCTGTATCATTCTTGCAGTCTTCATGGACAGCTTCCTGCTTCCTGTAATATTTATGGCAAGTATCGGAATGGCAATCCTTTACAACATGGGAAGCAACTATTTCCTGGGTGAGATTTCTTATATTACAAAAGCCCTGAGTGCTGTATTACAGCTGGGTGTTACTCTTGATTATTCTATTTTCCTGTGGCACAGCTACCAGGAAAATCAGGAACGATTTCCTGGTGATAAGAATAAAGCTATGGAGCATGCCATCTCCAACACCTTTAGCTCTGTTGTAGGAAGTTCAGTTACAACCGTCGCCGGTTTCATTGCCCTTTGTTTTATGACATTTACCCTGGGTATGGATCTTGGAGTAGTAATGGCAAAAGGAGTTGTGTTCGGTGTGATCGGATGTGTCACCATCCTCCCATCTATGATTCTGATCTTTGACAAAGCGATCGAGAAAACAAAACACAAACCGGTATTAAAAGATATGAGCAGACCGGCTGCCTGGATCAATAAACATCACAGAATCTTCCTGGTAGCATTTCTGCTTCTGCTTGTTCCGGCGATCATCGGATACAAGGGAACCAACGTTTACTACAATTTGGATTCGACCCTCCCTAAAACACTTCCAAGTGTACAGGCGAATGAGAAACTGGCTGATAAATTCAACATGAATGCCACCCACATGGTGCTGGCCAGCTCTGATCTTCCTTCCAAAGACGGTAAGGCCATGCTGAAGGAAATGCAGAATGTGGACGGTGTCAAATTTGCCCTTGGTCTTGACAGTCTGTTCGGAAGTACCATTCCTGCTGACTTTATTCCTGAGGAAATCAAAGAAAAGCTTTCGTCAGGAGAGTGGCAGCTGATGCTGGTACAGTCCGAGTACAAGGTTGCTTCCGATGAAGTGAATCGCCAGTGTGAAGAGCTGCAGGATATCATTAAAAAATATGATGACAAGGCCATGCTGATCGGTGAGGCTCCTTGTACCAAAGACCTGATCAACATAACGGATGTGGATTTTAAAACAGTCAGTGCCGTATCCATCATTGCAATCTTTATCATCATTGCACTGGTGCTGAAATCCATCAGCCTTCCGTTTATCCTTGTGGCGGTCATTGAGTTCGCCATCTTCATCAATCTGGGAATTCCATATTATATGGGAACAACAATTCCTTTCATTGCATCTGTTGTAATCGGAACCATTCAGCTGGGTGCAACCGTAGATTATGCGATCCTTATGACAACAAGATATAAAAAGGAGCGCGGAAATGGAAAGGATAAAAAAGAAGCGATTCAGATCGCACTTACGATCTCCATTCCATCCATCATCGTTTCTGCACTGGGATTCTTCTCAGCAACCTTTGGTGTGGGTCTGTATTCCAATATTGATATGATCTCTTCCCTGTGTACCTTGATGGCACGTGGCGCGATCATCAGTATGTTTGTGGTAATCCTGATCCTGCCATCTATGCTGTACCTTTTTGATCGTGTGATCTGCAAGACGACCATAGGACTCAGAAAAAAATCAACAAAAAGCCTTTAGGCCTGGAGGAAAAAATATATGAAAAACAAAGTAATTCAAACTATGCTTGCCCTTACGATCACAACTGCACTGCTTGCCGGTAATGCAGCAACTGTAATGGCTGCAGATACAGTAAAAACAGAAAAAGATGAAACCGTATATGTTAAGACGGATGCTACAGGAGCTAAGAAAACAGTTACTGTATCTGATCTGATCAGCAATATTGCGTCTGCATCATCCATCGAGGATATCAGCAGCCTGATGGGAATTCAGAATGTGAAGGGTGACGAGGCATACTCCCAGAATGGTAACAAAGTGATCTGGACCAATGATGGTGCTAATGAGATCTGCTATCAGGGAACAACTGATCAGGAGATTCCTGTAGGTGTACACCTTACCTATGAACTGGACGGAAAAACCATTCAGCCAGAGGATCTGAAGGGAAAGAGCGGACATCTGAAGATCACCGTCAGCTACAGCAATACAACAAAAGGAAAATCTTATGTACCCTTCCTGATGGCTACCGGAATTGTTCTGGACGGTGACAAGTACTCTAATATTCAGGTGGAAAATGGTAAAAAAATCTCTGACGGAAGCAGAAGCCTTGTGGTTGGATATGGAATACCGGGACTGGGTGACTATCTGAATGTGAAAAAGAATGATCTTCTGAAAGAGATGGATTTCTCTGACAGCTTTTCTATGGAAGCAGATGTAACAGATTTTGAGAAGGTCACCTGTATGTCTATGGCGACCACAGAATTCTTCAATGATCTGGAAACTGACAAGATGGACAGCCTGGATGATCTGAAGGAGTCAATGAATGATCTTCAGAAGGGTGCAGATCAGCTGACTGACGGAAGCGGTGAGCTGAAGAAAGGTATCGATACGCTTCTGAATTCATCAGGTGATCTGACAAGTGGTGTGGATCAGCTCTCAGATGGTGGAAAACAGCTCGCAGACGGAACAGATTCTTTGGCAGATGGCGCAAAACAGCTGAAGGATGGAACAGCAGCATTAAAAGATGGTACAAAACAGCTTTCAGACGGTGCAGGAAGTCTTGTGGATGGAACGAAACAGCTGAAAGACGGAGCAAAGAGTGCAAAAAACGGAGCTGGTCAGCTGGATGCAGGTCTTGGTCAGTTGAAATCAGGTGTTGAGGGCATGAAGAAGGAGACCAGCGACGGAATCAATCAGCTGGCCCAGGGAGCAGGAAGCCTTGCAGACGGAACAAAGCAGCTGTCAGACGGAACAAAATCTGCAAAAGCAGGTGCAGAACAGCTGGATGGAGGTCTTGCAGAGCTTCAGGCAGGTGTTTCTTCTATGAAAGAGGATACAGCAGCAGGAATTCAGCAATTATATCAGGGAGCCGGCAGTCTTGTGGATGGAATTGCTACAGCAAAAACAGGAGCTGATCAGATCAATGGTGGTCTTGCCGAAGCAAAGAAAGGCTCTGCGTCACTTTCAGCCGGCATCGGTCAGGCAAAACAGGGAGCTGCAGGAATTCAGCAGCTGGCAGCAGGAATTGCTGCATCCATTCCTTCAAAGGCTACAGCTGAGAATGTGGAAGTGCAGGCAGAGGCAGTTGTAGATAATAGTGATATCCGTTCTGCTATTGAAGAGACACTGAGAGGTGCAGGTGTGGATGAAGCTGCAATTGCTGCAGCTGTAGCTTGTGCGGCGGACAAAACAGTTACCGTAACTACTACTACCAGTGTAGAGGTACCAGTTGATACTTCTGTCCTTTCCGGATATTCTCAGCAGCTGACAGCAACAGCCGATGCTGTATCCTCCGGACTGGCAGATCTGGACACTGGAGCAACAGCTTTAGATGGTGCGCTGGGACAGTTAAAAACAGGAGCAGGAGAACTTTCCGGTGCCCTGGCATCTGACGGTCAGCTGTCTGCGGGAGCATCCGCTCTGCAGACCGGAATCGGAACACTTGGAACATCACTGAATCAGGGAACAGAGAGTCTGATTGGCGGTGTGAAACAGCTGAAGGCAGGAAGCAGTGAGCTGGCCAAGGGACTTGGCACTTTAGAGACAGGTACAGGTGCGGCAGCAGAAGGTGCAGCAACTCTCCATGGTGGTATTGGTCTGATGGGAAGTCAACTTGCAGATGGCACAGATACTCTGGTGAGCGGTGTAAGTCAACTGAAGGCAGGTAGCAGTGATTTGACTACAGGACTTGGTACTCTTCATGCAGGATTAGGTCAGGCAGAAGATGGAGCAGTACAGCTGTATCAGGGAATCAAGAGTGCCGATGCGGGAGCTGCACAGCTTTATACAGGAAGCACAGCACTTACAGACGGAAGCAGCCAGCTGCAGACAGGAGCTAAAACACTTAGTGATGGTCTTGGTGAACTTAAGACTGGTTCAGGCAAACTGATTGATGGCGTAAAACAGCTGGATGATGGTGCTGATGAACTGGATCAAGGCATGAACAAATTGAATGAAGAGGGAATCAAGAAAGT
>JAKSRN010000181.1 GCA_024403585.1 Lachnospiraceae bacterium
CCATCAAATTCCTGTACGATATTTTCATCTGAATCTATAGCAAATTCAATCATTTATCTTCCTCCTGTTCCATATGATCAATCCGTTATAAGTTTTTCCCAGACTTCTGATTCATTATACAAAATATGGGTTGGGTTTACAGAGTAAAATTATCAAATCCACTATTACCCCGATTCCGAAAAGCCCGCCTGTGAACAGGTATAGCAAACCAGTTCCGATTTTCCCTTCATAAAATCTATGTACACCAAAAACCCCAAAAAAGAAGCACATCAATACAGCTGCCCATTTATTCTTTTCTCGTCCTCTCTGCACCTGTACCTGTTGTTCATATCGATCGGGCGATATTTCTCTCTGCATGCTGCCATCATATTCTTGTCTCTGCGCCTGAATCATATCCCACGGAATAAAAGCTCCGCAAGACGGACAGAATTCGTTGCTCTCTTCTACTGGTGCCCCACAATTAAGACAATATGCCATTCTTCTCACCTCTCAATTTCACGGCTAACGCCTTTTATATATGCTTCACTTTCTTCCATGACCTGCTGCAGAATCTCCAGATCGTTCTGTACTTCACCTGTCTCCAGAGAATGGTTTGCCTCAGGAATCACGGTCAGAGGCATGTTCCTATCATCACAAGCAGAGATGACCTGGTCTGTAGTTACCCATGGATCTGCGGTTCCGGTGAATACAATTCCGCTTTTTTTCTCCACAAAGGAAAATGTCTGCTCGACCGGTGTGTAATACAGAAAATCCGCCTGCAACCTGTGATTCTTTATATAAGCTGCAGCCACTGCAGTTCCTATACTTTTTGCCAGGACCAGTATCTTCGCGTCGATAAGGTTTTCCTCTTTCAGAAGCGTCTCTGTCTGGTCAAGCGCCAGATAGAAACACTGTTCCATCTTTTCTGCATCTCCCTTTACGCCGGAAGGAAAACCGGTGTAGGAGACATCTATTGTTCTATAACCATATTTCACGGCCAGCTTTTTACTGTAATAGAGAAGGGGTTTATCAGTATGATAACCGATTCCCGGAAACACAAGTGCAATTTTTTCCATACTAGCCTTCCTCATGATCGTAAGGTTTTGTCGCTTTTATGATACCACATTTCCTTGTTTTCTTGTACCCGACATAATGCATCTTCATCACGAAAATGGAGCTTACCAGTAATTGATAAGCTCCTGTGAATTCATTTTATTCGATTATCTACATTCAAGTCAGATTTTCTGAAGTCAGCTCAACTGGCAATTAGTCAGCAATCTCAACCATCTCAATATCGAAGTTCAGCTCTTTTCCTGCCATCTCATGGTTTGCATCCAGAGTGATGGTTGTCTCAGTCTTAGCTGTTACTGTTACAGGGAATGGCTGTCCGTCAGCATTAGCAAGATATACTCTCTCACCAACATTCAGGTTCTCGGAACCTGGAAGATCAGCAATTGCAATTGTCAGGATTGCATTCGGATTTGGCATTCCGTATGCTTCTTCAGGCATCAGATGGATGCTTACTTTATCTCCAACCTTCATGTTTACGCAAGCCTCGTCGAAGCCTTTGATCATCATACCAACACCGGAGATGAACTGAAGTGGTTCGCCACGATCATAGGATGAATCGAACTGTGTTCCGTCGTTCAGAGTTCCTCTGTAGTGAACACGTACGGTTTTACCTGCATTAGCTCCCTCGATGATGATCTGGTAGCTTCCGCCGCCGCAACCGCTGCAGCCACCGCCACAGCCACTTCCGCAGTCTCCGCCACAGCCGCAGCCTTCGCCTTCATCATGTGAATGATGATCACAGTTTACACCGGAATTCACCAACTCACCTCTTAAGTATGCTGCTACAGCCTCATCTACATTACCTGTCTGGCCTGCCATTACATCGATACCTGCTTCGTCCAGAGCATTCTGAGCACCTGCACCAATACCACCACAGATCAGAACCTCAATATCTTTGTCTGCCAGAAGTGCTGCCATAGCATCGTGTCCGGAACCGTTTGCTTTGATCAGCTGTGCTGCTACGACCTGGTTGTCCTCAACGTCGTAGATCTTGAATACTTCACAATGTCCAAAATGCTGGAAAATCTCATCATTTTCGTATGTTACTGCAATTCTCATATCTGTAAATTCCTCCAAATAAATAATACCGATTGACCGACATCTGCAGGACGCATATGCCCCATGGATAGTCGTAAAAATTATTATAACAGAAAGTCAGCATTTCTGCGATACTTTTGACAGATTTTCTACGCCGGCATGCTGCATCATCATCGTTACTTGCAGAACAAAGTGTGTCTTCGACACACTCTCGCGGTCACAATTCTGTATAAGACGCAACTTTCCGCTGGATACTTCGTGATGTTCCGCGCGCGAAGCGTAGCGTAGCTGCGCATAGGTGTTTTAATTTATAGGAATTCCTTCGGAATTTCCTATAAATGAACAAAAAACCCTGCCCACGGTGAATGATGGGCAGGGTTTCATAAAGGGGTGAGATTTCCCATATTCCATGCGACACAACACAGAATACAATCTCATGTATCAGAATGAACCCGAGGGTTCATATCTACCTTTATTTTTCATTTGCTCGGAACGATTCGTGTCCTGTTCCTTTTTCAGCTATTATTGTGGATAGAATCCCAGTGGAGTCTCCATTGTGCTGATCTCGATTGCTTTTACAGTTCTGTAATGCTCAAGAGCAGATTTGTTGATCTCTTTGCCGTATCCGGATTTCTTCATTCCACCGAATGGGATACCTGCAGGTACGTTAGAGCAGGAGTTGATCCATACACGTCCGGAATCGATGCTCTGAGCAACGCGAAGTGCACGAGTGATATCTTTTGTCCATACAGCGCTGGCCAGACCGTACTGAGTACCGTTAGCCATAGCAATAACCGCTTCCTCTGTAGAGAATTTGATCACAACGCCAACAGGTCCAAAGATCTCTTCCTGAGCGATTCTCATGTCGTTTGTTCCCTCAAGAAGTGTAGGTTTGATGAAGAAACCTTTAGCGCACTCGCCATCCATATGACGCTCGCCACCGCAGAGAACTTTTGCTCCCTCAGCTTTACCGATCTCGATGTAATTCAGAACTCTGTTCATCTGTTTCTCAGATACGATTGCACCCAGCTGTGTAGTCATCTGAGAAGGATCGCCGATTGCGATCTTGTTGAATTTCTCAACCAGTTTAGCTACGAACTCATCGTAGATTGTATCCTGTACGAAGATACGGGAACCAGCTGCGCAAACCTCACCCTGGTTGAAGAGGATACCAAGCTGAACACCCTCAATAGCTTTCTCCATGTTGCAGTCCTCGAAGAAGATGTTAGGAGATTTTCCACCAAGCTCAAGAGTTGCTGGAATGATCTTATCTGCAGCTGCTTTTGCAACTTTGTATCCAACAGCTGTAGAACCTGTGAAGCTCAGTTTGTTGATGTCAGGATGATCCAGGATACACTGACCAGCTTTGTCTCCTGCACCTGTAACAACGTTCAGAACACCTGCAGGAAGAACATCAGCGATCATCTCAACCAGCAGCATAGTTGCCAGAGATGTATCAGATGATGGTTTGAATACTACACAGTTACCTGCTGCCAGAGCTGGAGCAAGTTTCCAGGAACCGATCATCAGAGGGAAGTTCCAAGGAACGATCTGTCCAACAACACCCAGTGGTTCAGGAATCATGATAGCCATAGTCATAGGATCAACTTTTGTGAAAGATCCTTCCTCGCCACGGATCAGACCAGCATAGTAACGGAACTGATCAGCTGTTGTAGGAACGTCAATAATTGTAGCCTCGCGGATTGGTTTACCAACATCTGCGGACTTTTCTGCATTTTTCATGTTTTCCCTTTTTGTTTTTGTGAAAATCGTCAACATGCTGCCAGAAGCGTGGCGTATTCGTTTTATTATTTTTCGCAATTGTATCACTCGTATACAATTGGATTATCCTGCCAGCTCACAAACAGAAAAAGCAGCAGGACAACATCTTTTGTCATCCCACTGCTTCTTCTATAAGCTTCAGGTATATTATTTTTTCGCTTTTCCCTGGCAATTGCACGCCTTGATACAATTGCCGCCTGATGGACAGCCAATGCAATGAGCACCGCTCTTTTTCTGCTTTACAATATATCTGACTGCCGCTCCAACGATGAGAATCAGGATTACAGCCACAATTAGATCTGCCATAAATCACCTCTGTTTTTATTTTTCGGGAATTTTTAACGTTTGTAAAGCGGACATTCGCATTCCGCTTTGCTTCATGCTCATGATCACGCAGCTGTGTCTGGAGGAGCTTTGACTCCTCCTGACATAAGCATCCCCCTTTTACCCCTCCCTATGTCTCCACGACATCGAGGAAGGGGTATGCTTATGCGTGATCAGACTTTCGTGTCTGCACTTCCATGCCTGCTCGTCCTCAGGCTTTCCCTGTCAGCGCATACTCCCTGGCAACATCGGCCTGTGCTTTACGAATAAGATAACCGATAATTACAGCAAATACAAGCACCGCGATCAGTCCTCCGATAAATCCGGCACCAAACTTTCCGG
>JAKSRN010000182.1 GCA_024403585.1 Lachnospiraceae bacterium
ACGTTATCTGCAACCTTTTGTCCTGCTTTCTGCACCTGCTCCAGAGAGGCACCTGTCTCTGCCAGCGCGCCGGCGATCTTATGAACAAATACAGTGCCGGCTACGCCTCTTCGACCAGTGGTCCAGGTGGAATTCTCCACTGCCACGTCATCACAGACGATCACCTGTGCAACGGCAATGCCTTCTTCAGCAGCCTGCTCGCCAGCCAGCTCAAAGTTCATCACGTCACCGGTATAGTTTTTAATAACCATCAGTACACCGGCACCGCCATCCACTGCCTTGATTCCTTTGTAGATTGGATCAACAGACGGAGATGTAAATACAGGGCCTGCCACAGCGCCATCCAGCATGCCGTAGCCCACATACCCTGCATGGGCAGGCTCATGGCCACTGCCGCCTCCGGAGATCAGGGCAACTTTTCCTGTCTTTTTCTGTTTGCGGAGAACCACATGCTCCCCCTCCAGTCTGGTCAGCTGATCCGGATAGGCCTTGATGAGACCTTCGATCATCTGCTCTTCCACCAGTTCCGGTGTATTGATAATTTTTTTCATATGTATACCTCAATTTATGTAAAGCGGACATTCGTATTCCGCTGATTCCTTCCTACGTCTTTTCGACCTCCGGAAGTGGAATGTTTGCAGTTGTAAGCGGACATTCGCCTTTCACTTTGCTTCATGCTTATGAACACAGAGCTGCTCCGACTTAGTTACAGTAACGTTCGATCACCTCTGTCAAAGCCGGCAGGATCTGCTGTTTTCTGGAGAAAACCTCATTCTGAATAGAATGTTCCTCACCCGGCTTATCCGGAAATGCCTCCTTGCCCCAAGGTGCTCTCTCTCCTCCAAACAGGAAGATGCTTCCATCCTCCAGAATAGAGGTCAGAGTCATCACTGAAAGATCCAGATTTTTCTTGGTTGCAAATCGCTCCAATGCTCTCTGCAGCTCAGGTATTCCCTGTGGCGGATTCTTTGCAGAAGGCACAATCGCCTGGGAGATGGATACCTTAAGTCCGGCAATCTCGAAGATCTTCATATCTGTCTTGATCATCTCAGGTGCTGTAAGTTCTTCCGTCTCAGCAGCAGCCGTAAAAAGTTCTTTAGCAAACTCATCAATCTCCAGATCCGCCATAGCAGCCAGAATATTAGCTGTTACCTTATCTTTTTTGGTCGTGGTCGGCGAATGGAAATTCAGGGTATCGGACAGGATGGCTCCAAGAAGGAGTCCGGCCAGATCCTTCGGTACCGGAATCTGGTTCTCACGGAAAATAGTCGCAACAACAGTTGCTGTGGATCCTACGATCTCATTACGGAACTGAACCGGCTGTGTGGATGCAAAATCATTGATCCTGTGGTGGTCAATTACCTCCAGGATACGTGCCTTCTCAATGGCACGTACCGACTGGGAGAATTCGTTGTGATCCACCAGAATGATCTGTTTATTCACAGCGTGCATGATATGGTAACGGGACACATAGCCCACCAGCTTCTGCTCCTCATCCACAACCGGATAGATATGATATCTGCTTCGCATCAGCTTGGCTCCGACATCCTCTGCCAGCTCATGCACAGAGAATGTGATCAGATCCTTCTTCATAATCTCCTTTACAGAAGGAGAGAAATAGATATAACGGGAAGTATTCATACTTCCATGTCCGGAGATCAGGATCGGACAATGATGCTCTTTCGCAACTTCAATCACGGATTCATCAACCGACTCAGTCCATACAACAATCAGGGCACCCGCTCCCATACGGATGACCTCTTTCTGGGTTTCCTCATGGGCACCGCAGATTACAATTCTGCCTGCAACATCATATTTGCACAGGTTTTCCGGCTCTGTCATGGTAATGATGCTGACTTTACCGTTCAGCTTCATCGCCGGATCATCATAGATGATTTTTCCGTTGATGGTCTTGCAGATGTTCCCTAACGATGTACGCTTCATAACTTCAATAGAAGAAGCAGTATCACCAAGACCGATCTCAGAAATATCGGATTTTGTCACAAGACCAATCAGATGTCCCTCTGCATCGATGACGCCACAATAGGTATGCTTCTGATCCTGCATCTGCTGCAGGGACTCAGAAATAGTGGTTTCCGGCGTGATATAGGTCAAAGGATCCATCTCGATCTCCGCCAGCGTAACTCTGGCATCTGTCAAAAGCGCCGGCTCACTGATACCAAAACGGTTCAGCAGATACTGGGTCTCACCATTCAGCTTGCCAAGTCTGCAGGCAATCGCAGGAATTCCCATGGATTTCTTAAAAAATGCATACGCAATCGCAGATGCCACGGAATCTGTATCCGGATGCTGGTGACCTGTTACATATACTGGTTCTTTTTTCTTCATATTCTTTTTTCCCCCTGGTTCATTGAAGAATTTTTACCCATCTACTCTTTTCAATCAATCATCAGGTTCTGACTCTGTTTTCACAGAATCCTGTGCTGTCCGGGAATTGTGCGGCTGGTTTCCGGCACATCTTCTCTGCCCTTACAGCGATGCTACTTTCCGGCACCTCTACTCTGCCCTTACAGCAATCATCTCCGCCGCCTGTCGGATATCTGTCTTCTCCAGGTCAACGGTGATGTCCGCATATTTTTCGTACAGCGGACGTCTTTCCTCATAGAGATCCTCCAGTGTCTGTCCTTCTTTCATGGACACCCCTCTGTTTTTCAGATCTCCCAGTCTTTTTTTCAGTTCCTCACAGGAAACCTTCAGGTATACCACCATACCGATCTCCTTAAGATGTCTCATGGCTTTCTCACTGTAAACAGCACTGCCTCCCGTGGCTATAATGGTATGTTCCGCTTCAATGGAGGCATTTACCTCCTCCTCAACCCGATTAAAGCCATCCAGTCCCTGCTCCTCAATGATCTGCCATAAGAGTTTCTTCTCTCTTCTCTGGATCAGAAGATCCGAATCCAGAAATTCCATGCCCAGAATCTTGGCGAGTACGATCCCAACGGTACTTTTCCCCGCTCCTGGCATGCCGATCAATGTGATATTCTTTTTATTCATACATATTCTCCGTACACTAACATATTTTTATTATACCCCATAAAATGCGCACAAAAAAGAGCTTCAACCAAATCGGTAGAATCCGCCGATCACCGCAGCTTTTGCATCATGCCCATGACCAACCTCTCTGGTGGTATAGATCGGCAGATCCGGACCGGCCAGATCCTTCACCAGTTCCACCACATCCGGTTTCAATTGATTCTTTTCATATTCCGTAAAGGTTCCAAGAAGGATTCCCTTTACCTTTGAAAATGCTCCCAGCTGCTTATACTGATTCAGATAAGTCAGAATCTGCGGCAGCTGACCGGACCAGGCTTCCAGGAGCAGGATCTTATCGGTAAGATCCGGAAAATACTCGGTTCCTGCCAGTTTCAGGAAACAGCGGATATTTCCGCCCACAAGGATGCCTTCCATGGGACCTCCCTGGACACGGGTTACCTTAAGATTTGTCAGATCTTTTTTTATAAAATCCAGATCTTCATTGTGGGAAATAGTCTCGTGACCACTTGGGGATTTCCGGTAACTTTGGAGGTACTTCTGCTGCAAGTCTCCTTTGAACTGTAAATAATTATGAAAACGTTTTTGCTGCAACTCACCCTTGTCACCTACAAGAAATCTTGCCTGATAGAGCATGGAAGTTTTTCCGGTTTTTGCATAGATGGCATTGACAACCGTGGTCAGATCGCTGTAGCCCCAGAATACCGCAGGACTCTTACGGATCTTTTCATAATCCAGATCAGCAAGGACTTCATTGCCCTGGTTGCCACCGGACACATCGAAAATATCTGTAATTTCCGGATCTTCATAAAACTTCATCAGTTCCGCTGCACGCAGTTTGCCGTTGCCCGGATAAGTTCGCTCTTCTTCAAATGTATAAGCTGCTCTTGCTGTTTTCAGCCCCAAACCTTCAAGAACACTCTGAAGCTGTTCCACCTGAGACTTTTTCTCTGGGGAGAGGCCGTCAGAACATCCGATGATTCCAGCTTTTTTTATTGCATTCATATGTCTGTACTCCTGTTCTTATCTTTGCAGGCGGATGATCCGATTGCAAAGCCAGCTCATGTTTACGTGAGAGTTTTTCTCTGATATCAGAATTATCCTTACCAGAAGAAACGACTCTTCTTCTCAGGCTTCAGCACATGCTTCTCTATGGAGAATTTTTTTCCGTCAATGGTCATGATGGCAAAGGACAGCTCATTGTTGTAGCGGGCCCAGCCGGCAGATCCCGGATTGAACCAGAACATGTCGCCCACCCACTCTTCGGAATATTTATGGGTATGACCATAGATCAGGATATCGATGTCCTTAAGGCCATGTGGGATATTTCTTGTCATATGGGTCATGAAGAATCTGAGACCCTCAATCTTAAAAGTGAGGGTTTTGGAAAGGGACGACGCCCAGCCGAAATCGTTATTACCACGGACTACGTAAACAGGTCCACAGGCACGCAGCTGATCCATAATGTCCTCGTCGCAGACATCGCCTGCGTGCAGGAT
>JAKSRN010000183.1 GCA_024403585.1 Lachnospiraceae bacterium
GCTTTTTCCGGTTACCGTCCGGAGTTTATTCTCCATGAGATGTTTGAAAGGGGGATCTTTGGATTTATCCCAGCCATGCTGCTGGAGCGCTATGCGGGAAAGGAATATCAGGGACTGGATGTATCTTCACAGACAGAACTGATCAAGCGCATAGGTCTGGATGCCATACAGATTGAAAGTCTGACCTGTAAAGTCGAAGAATCCCTTGTTTTGGCAAAGAGGATCGTGGAACAGCTTCCTGAAGACAGCCTGGGCAGTATACTTCAGAACGTTGCCTGCGGCGAGGCGGTCTCACGTCAGAAAGAACTTTTCTGCATAAGAACTGCCGCTGGACAGAACTGTACGGAACCACTTAGAAGCAGCTGCTTTGGCTGCGGATACGAAATCTATACAAAAGCAGCATTTCATCTGTTAATGAAAGAATACAGAAGGATCTCTCTACGCAAGAATGAAGAAGACGGAACTGAAAAGGATCGTTTCAGAAACATCTTGGTAAAAGGGATCCTTCCTTCTGTCCGGGAGATGTTAGAGAGTATTCCGATCCTCTATCCGGATGCGGACATGGGGATCATGGTGGAAATGCTTGAAAGGGGGATGCGTGATGCAGATAGTGGCAGGATTACAGGAGCATGAAGGTTTTACAAAGCTGCTTCTGTTTCATGAACTGGACGAAGAAACCAAAAGAAATGCGGAAAAGAGATTCATGGAGTACAAATCCCGGGGTGTGATACAGAAAGGAGCTTTTTATGATGAGGAATGGGTGCTGTATGACGAAGTTAAACGGCGTCATATCAGATTTGCGGTGGCAGAAGGGAAAATCCAGGAATGGACCGGGTGCACAGATGAGTGTTACCTGAATTATGTAAGGGCTTATATCGTCCTGTTGTTGGGAATGCTAACGGTAAATACGATCGCTGAGATCAGCAAGTCTCTGGTCAGGCTTGGAACAGCATCTTTTGATGAAGCATCATCATGGGATGTGTATACCTCTCATGTTCTGCACTTTCTGGAAATGATACCGGATTCTCCGGGATATATCGGACCGGTGATGGAACGGATAGAGGAAAACCGAACTTTGGACGGATGGGGAAAGAAATCAAGAAAACTTGCCGGTTTCCGATACTTCCTGCGGTTTGAAAGAATGGCGGAATCCTTCTGGAAAACTGCAGACGAAGACAGAAAAGCATATTTCTTCCCGATATACCTTTGGTGGAGGCTGACCAGCATTCTGCCCTTGCGTGCAACGGAGTTTCTTCTGCTTCCAAGAGATTGCGTACATCAGGAAAAAGAAAAGTGGATCCTGACTGTCCGCAGGACCCGGTTAAAAAAGGGCATGCTGAGAGTCGGTTATACGATAGATTCTGATTTCTCCCTTCATCATTATGAAATCCCGGAATGGATGGCTGAAGAGATTCTTTCATATAAAAACCAGAGCAGTAAAAACGGGACACATTCCCGGGATACCCTGTTTGAGCCTGCTTCGAAGACATCTCTGGGATATATGACTTATGACCAGATGAGAAGAAAGCTTGTTGAATTCCGAAAAGAGGTATCCGGCGATCCGGATTATCCGGTAAATCTGGGAGATACAAGGCATCTTGCAATGATAAGTCTGATATTGTCCGGAGGTTCACCTGTGGTATGCAGGGAGCTGGCAGGTCATGAGAGCATTGATATCAGCTCCAATTATTATGCAAACCTGTCTTCTGTCATTGAGAGTGCTGTTTATGAGAGATACCGGGAACACAAAGGAACAATCAGTCTTGAGGGATCCATAAAGCTAAGACTTGATGGTTATTCCGGAATGGTAAGGGTAAAAGATGGATCCTGCGATTTCAATGCCGTTGCAGACGGAGATATTTCTGAGTGTATGAAAAGCTATGGTTCCAGCGGCCGGTTCGGTGATTGCAGGAACTGTATCCATTTTTATCCGGATAAAGGGGGACTTCGGCTGGTAATGCAGAAAGAGTTTCGAGAGAAAGTCGATGAAGATGGGATCTTTCTAATGGAGATGATCGAGCAGGTCCGTCGTGGAAACGGTGAGCAGGAAGACATCAGATCAGCTCTGCTCAGACTCCAGAACAGCAGCGCTGCTTACAGAAAAATTTTGGAGAGGGAACAGGGGGTACAGTTATAATGGCAAGACCAAAAAAGACAGATGAAATTATCCTGGTCAGCATTCTGGAGAAGTACTATGCGGAAGTTGTTTGCGGAGATGCAAGAAATATCCGTTTTACTGATCTTGAGGCATATGCGAATACGCAGGGAATCACAGCCAGAGAATACGAATTCAGGAGAAATAAAGTCGTTCGTGACAGACTTTCAGAGCTACAGAAATCTTCTGATGAAAAAGAAACTGAGATCAGAACCCTTGCTTACAAGAGTCTTGATACAGATGGATTGATCCGGACGTGCGGAAATCTTTCTGATCTAAGGTCAAAGCTGGCAGAACTGGATGATTACTGGAAATCCATCTATGAAAAATGCAATGAACTCTTGACGGAAAATCAGCGGCTTATAGCAGAAAAGGCCGAGGCTGACAAGACGATAAGGCTCATGAAAAAGGATGCAGAAGAAAAAAGTTCTTATTATGCTTCGATGGAAAAGGCAAATAAGGATCTGCAGCGTGAGAATGCTTATCTCCGCAAATCTCTTGAGCGATACCTGTATCCGGATCTGGCCAGAAAGCTCATGACCGAAGCACATCTTCCTGTAGATGCACCTGCGAATGCAACCCAAGAAGCTTTTTCTGCATTGATTGAGGGAAAACAGCCCCGACCTTTTGACGGAGCGCAGAAAGAAAAGGAAAAATCTAAATCCAGAACCGAAAAGCTCCTGGATGAAATGTTGAGGAAGGCAGAGCAATGAATCAGTATCCGCTTATTAAAGGTAAAACAGACTTGAAAACAAGGTTCCCGGAAATAGCCAGACAATGGGATTTTGAGAAAAATACCGAGCTTACTCCTGAAGATGTCCAGCCGGGATCTATGAAAAAGATATGGTGGCTGTGTAAAGAAGGCCACAGTTGGGAAGCCGCTGTTTACAGCAGGACGGCTGGAACGGGATGCCCATTCTGTGCAGGAAACCGTTTGAATCCGGGAGTGAATGACCTGCTAACAGTGTCACCGGATATTGCAGCACAGTGGGACCATTCAAAAAACAACGGATTGAAACCTGATGAAGTATCGGCGCAGACGAGCCGGAAGGTCTGGTGGCTGTGCGAAAAGGGGCATAGCTGGGAGGCTGTTGTTTACAGCCGGATTGCTGGAAAAGGCTGTCCATATTGTGCAGGACGTAAAGTCATGCCCGGATTTAATGATCTTGCTACGGTTATGCCGGAGCTTGTCCAGGAATGGGACTATGAGAAGAATGGAGCTATTTCCCCTGATAGTGTCACCGCAAACAGTCACAAAAAAGTATGGTGGACGGATTCCCATGGTCATAGCTGGGAAACCAGTGTTGCCAACAGATACAGAGGAAGCGGCTGCCCGTATTGCTGTAATAAAAAACTTCTTGTTGGATTCAATGATACGAGGACCAGATACAGTGAACTGATGCCGGAATGGGATCACGAGAAAAATACGGTACAACCAGAACAGATCATGCCTGGAAGCCGGATAAAGGTCTGGTGGAGATGTTCCAAAGGACATTCCTGGGATGCAAAAATCCCAGACCGAATCAGCGGAAATGGCTGCCCGTACTGCAGTAATCGGAGAACGCTTCAGGGCGAAAATGATCTGGCACATGTATATCCAAATCTTGCTTCTGAATGGGATCATGAAAAGAATGCCGGTATATCCCCGGATGAAGTTACATATCAGTCAAGAAAGAAGATCTGGTGGAAGTGTTCTAAGGGCCATTCCTGGAAAGCCGAGATCTATCATAGATCAAAAGGTGGTGGATGCCCGATATGCGCTTCCGGCAGAGACCGTCATACCGTAGGTGAAGGAAAAGACCTTCTGGCAGTAAGTCCAGAGATTGCAGCCGAATGGGATTATGACAGAAACAGAGATCTGACACCTGATAAAGTCCTGCCCTTTTCAACAAGAAAAGTTTGGTGGGTATGTAAGAGGGGCCATCATTGGCAGTGCACGATCCAGATAAGACAGAGGGGAACCCGATGTCCATTCTGTGATGGAAGGACGCATCGCCAGTCGAGACTGATATAAGATGTTTAGCAACTGATAATTAAGGAGGTAACAATGATCGCTAAGGTACGTTCACCCACTCCGGCTGCCTGACAGCCATTCTTACAATTGAATATGGAACTTTATTAACAGAGAGCCCGATTAGCATAGCTTAGCAGAAGAATGAGCAGCAATCCAATGGCTCTCTTTTTTTATCCCGAAAAATGAAAAACAATAAAAATTTTTAGAAAGGAAAAGAACCCGACTCCTCGGGATACACATTTGGAAACGACAAAACCTATGCTTTTGGCACTTTGGGTTCTTTCCAAATTGTGGTGAAACGACAAAATGAGCCGTTTCAGGGGTTTGGGTTTC
>JAKSRN010000184.1 GCA_024403585.1 Lachnospiraceae bacterium
TATGATCATTGGATTGCGCAGGATCTTTTTGCTTACTTCCGCCTGGCAGCAGGTTCTCGTGCAAGAAGTGATTTTCTGAGGATTTATAACAGGCCGAATCGTTATATATCGAGAGATGCGCTGATGGATAAGCAGATCAGTTTTGAATATCTCTATGACTATTATGAAGATAAAGACTGGATGTGTGACAGGATAGAACAGCTGGAGACCGATCTTAGGGTAATCAGCCGTCTGTCCCCTTACGGTGCGCTTCAGTATATCCGTAACACAGTAGGGTATGAGGAATACCTGAGAGATTATGCGCTTGGCAGGAAGATTAAGGTCGAGGAGCTTTTACAGGTCTATGATGAGCTCAGTGAGAGTGCCCGTTCTTATAAGACACTGGAAGAGTGGGAAAAGCATATCTTAGAATACCGGGAAAGTCTGCAACAGCAGAAACAACGTGAGACGAATCCGGATAGTGTGATGATCTCTACTTTGCATGCTTCCAAGGGAATGGAGTATGATGTGGTCTTTATTCTGGATATTAATGAAGGGGTAATACCTTATCAGAAGGCGGTTCTGGATGCGGACTTAGAAGAGGAACGCCGTATGTTCTATGTGGGTATGACAAGAGCCAGAAAAAAACTATATCTCTATAACGTTCGGGAACGTTATGAGAAGAAGATGCTGCCTTCGAGATTTCTTGGTGAGATTACAAGAGTGGCCGAAAAGAAGCGGTAGATCCTGCTATCTTGAGGGATGGTCTGCCAAGTGGTAGAATAGTAGGAGAATATATGCGATTAAGAAGAAAACCAAGCTGCTTTTCTTCTTTGAAAACATAAAAACAGGAGGCAGTTAGAATGAATTGTAAGGAAGCAGAAAACCTGATTCCGCAATATCTGGATGATTCGATGGACAAAGATACTTTGCTGGAGTTTATGTCCCATATTCATGAATGCAGAAACTGTTACAATGAGCTGGATACCTTTTTTATGGTAGAAAAAGCAATGAATGCGCTGGAACAGGAAGAGGAGAGGTCTTTCGACCTGTCCAAGAGTCTGGAGAAGGATCTGAACAGAAAATGGCTGATGATCGCTAAGAATGATACCGGCATTCATCTGACCATCTTTTATGCCATCATTGTGGCAATCTGTATGATCTGGATGTTTCTGGATCTCTATGGAATCCTGTCCCTGTCGTATCTGTTGTGAAAGTTGAGGAATGGTTATGAGTGAAAAATTATTGCTGATCGATGGACACAGCATTATGAATCGTGCATTTTTTGGTTTGCCGGATCTGACGAATTCAGAAGGCCTGCATACCAATGCGGTGTATGGATTTCTGAACATGCTGTTTAAAATGCTGGATGAAGAAGAACCACAGTATCTGACGGTTGCTTTTGATGTACATGCACCGACTTTCCGGCATAAGATGTATGACGCTTATAAAGGTACAAGAAAGCCAATGGATCCGTCTTTGAGAGAACAGATCGTTCTCATGAAAGAAGTACTTGCTACGATGGGTATTCCGATCGCCAGCAAGGAAGGCTATGAGGCGGACGATGTGATCGGTACCCTTGCCAGAAAGGCTGAAGAGCAGGGAATGATGGTTACTGTATTTTCAGGAGACCGTGATCTTCTGCAGCTGGCAACAGATCATGTACAGATCAGAATCCCGAAAACCAAAGGTGGAAAAACCACTATTGAAAACTATTTTGCAAAAGATGTAGTGGAAGCATACCAGCTGCGGCCTAAGCAGATCATTGATCTGAAGGGCCTGATGGGGGATTCTTCCGATAATATTCCCGGTCTTCCGGGCGTAGGTGAGAAGACTGCTACCAAGATTCTTCTTGCCTATGAGACAGTTGAGAACGCCTATGCACATGTAGGCGAGATCAAACCGAAAAAAGCCATGGAAGCCATGCGGGATCATTATGATCTGGCTGAACTTTCCAAAACACTGGCTACGATCAATACAGACAGTCCTGTTGACTTTGATCAGAACACTGCACGTCTTGGGAATCTTTATACACCGGAAGCTTATGAGTGTTTTCGCCGTCTGGATTTCAAAAACCTGCTTAGCCGTTTTGATGAAAAGGATCGAAAAAGAGAGCTTCCGGTGGTGAAGATACTGGAAGATTTCCAGGAGGCAACAGAGCTTCTGGAAAGAATGAAGACATGCCCAGCCATGGGTCTGCATCTGTTGGAAGATGGAAAGAACATCTATGGCTTGGCTCTTGCAGAGGAAGAAGTGTATTATATTCCAGCGGAAGGCTTTATTACAGGAGATTATCTTGCAGGGGCAGTGCAGGAGTTACTGAAGGGAGAAGGAAAGATCAGTGTCTTTGCCCTGAAACCGGTTTTAAAATGGGCACCTGCGGATGTTAAGTCCAGCTGGTTTGACACCCATCTGGCTGCTTATCTTCTGAATCCGCTGAAATCTCTCTATACCTATGATGATATTGCGAAAGAGTATTCCGGAATGGTGATCCCTGCTTCAGAAGAGCTCTTTGATGGAAAGAAACAGCCAGCCATTCAGAAAATGTCTTCTGAACAGAGGGCTAAAGTAGCTGGTTACCATGCACTCTCTGCCATGGTCAGCTATGAAGCACTGGAAGCAGCATTAAAGGAAAGCGGAATGGAAGATCTTTACAGGGACATTGAGATGCCTCTGGTTCGTACCATCAGCGACATGGAAAAAGAAGGTGTGCTGGTTCGAAAAGAAGAGCTTCAGTCTTACGGTGAGAATCTAGAAGGACGCATTCTAGAGCTGGAAAAAGAGATTTATGCTATGGCCGGAGAGGAATTCAATATTCTCTCGCCGAAACAGCTGGGTGTGATCCTGTTTGAAAAGATGGGACTGCCTGGTGGAAAGAAAACAAAAACCGGTTATTCCACCGCTGCGGATGTGCTGGAGAAACTGGCACCTGAGCAGCCGGTAGTAGCATCTATTCTGGAATACCGTCAGCTTACCAAGCTGAAATCTACCTATGCAGAAGGTCTGAAAGCATACATTGATGAGGATGGACGTATTCGTTCTACCTTCCACCAGACGATCACTGCAACAGGAAGACTCAGCAGTGCGGATCCGAACCTGCAGAATATTCCGATCCGAATGGAACTGGGACGTCAGATCCGTAAGGTATTTGTAGCGAAAGAGGGATGTGTTCTGATCGATGCAGACTATTCGCAGATCGAACTTCGTATCCTTGCCCATATGTCAGGAGATCAGAAACTGATCTCTGCCTATAATGAAGCGAAAGATATTCACAGAATTACCGCTTCTCAGGTCTTCCATGTACCTTTTGATGAGGTTACGCCTCTTCAGAGGAGAAATGCCAAAGCCGTAAACTTTGGTATTGTATATGGAATCAGCTCCTTCGGCCTCAGTCAGGATCTGGATATCAGCCGTGCTGAAGCGCAGGAGTATATCAACAGTTATTTTGAGACATATCCGGGAATCAAAGTATTCCTTGATACAATCGTCAGCGATGCAAAAGAGAAGGGTGCTGTTACTACTTTATATGGAAGAAAGCGTCCGCTGCCTGAGCTGTCTTCCGGAAACTTTATGCAGAGACAGTTTGGTGAACGTGTTGCAATGAATGCACCGATTCAGGGAACTGCAGCAGATATCATGAAGATTGCCATGAATAAAGTGGCAGACCGCATGAGACAGGAAGGATTGCAGGCAAAACTGGTTCTTCAGGTTCATGATGAGATTCTGATCGAAGCTCCTTTGGAAGAAGAGGAGAAGGTACGTGAGATCATCCAGAAGGAGATGGTACACGCGGCAGAGCTTTCTGTTCCGCTTGAGATCGATATGCATTCCGGAAGCAACTGGTTCGAAGCCCATTGATGGGAAATCTTCTTTTACAAAGTCCGGGTCTCATAGTGATAGAAGATAGAAAACAAGAGATATAAAGGAGATTACTCTATGCGAGTATTTGGAATTACCGGTGGTGTGGGAGCCGGAAAGAGTCAGATCATGCACTATCTGGAGACTGCCCATGGGGCAAGAGTACTTCTGATGGACAATCTGGGTCATGAACTGATGGCAAAAGGGGCTGTCTGTTACGAACCTATTCTTTCTCTTTTCGGACCAGAAGTGCTTTTGGAAAACGGCGAGTTTAACAGAAAAGCTATTGGAGCAAAGGCTTTTGCAGATCGTGAGCTGCTGGAAAAACTCAATGCCATCGTTCATCCTGCTGTAAAGAAGGAAGTGATTGCCAGAGTAGAGGCTGCCAGAGAAGAGGGGATCCCTTATTTCTTTATGGAATCGGCTCTGCTTCTGGAGGAAAAGTATGACAGAATGTGCGATGAATTATGGTACATCTATACAAAGGAGTCTGTCAGAAGAGAACGGTTGAAGGCCAGCAGAGGGTATTCAGATGAGAAGATCGATCTCATGCTTAAGAACCAGGCTTCAGAAGAGGTATTTCGGTCTCACAGTTCTTTTGAGATTGACAATAGTGGTGCGTTTGCTGCCACAGAAGCACAGATT
>JAKSRN010000185.1 GCA_024403585.1 Lachnospiraceae bacterium
CTTATTTTTCGTATTTTTTCTTCAGAACGAAAAGTTTCGCAGTGCAGTGTGTAATGAGATATACATACATGACAGTCATGATGATCCAGAAAGTCTTAAAAGCCATTCCTGTTACAGTGTCTATTGCTCTGAAAAGATTCGGAAGACAGCAGCAGAGGAAGATTACCAGTAGCGGCATCATTCTTCTTTTGATTATATTCTCCAGCATGGAGATCTTTGATTCACAATCGGAGAAGATTTCTGTGTCTTCATCAGTTTCCATCTGTGATGCCGGTTTACGGAAATAGATCCAGCCCGTACATTTTCCGGCGTATTCCCAGCCGTAGTCAGCAAACAGAGTAGTATATTCGGAATCCGGATAAGCATTCTTGAAGTCCAGTCTGTAAACCACATCCTCCGGCTCACACTCTTCAAAATAATAGAAACAAGGTGGAACCATGTTCACAAGCTTCAAACCATGCTGGTGCTGCTCACGAAGCCAAATCTCTTCTTCTTCAAAATCTGCAATTGTAAAAAAACGAATAAACATCTTACTCATTGACCCATTCCCCCTTGCTGTTTCTGTAGAGTCTTTCAATTCTCTGGATCTCCGTATCCAATACTTCTCTTCCTAATTCAGTTACACAATAGAGTTTTCTCTTGTCCTCTTCTCTGACAAAGCAGATCAGACCGTCATTTTCCATCTTGGAAAGGCTACCGTACATGGTTCCCGGACTGATCGTAATAGCATTCCCTGTCATCTGCTTAACCTGCTGGCTGATGCCGTATCCATGTTGCGGCTCCTGCAGACAGTAGAGAATGTAGAAACCACTCTCTGTCATGGGACAGTATACTTTTTTGATTCTAGCGTCCATCTTTTTTCTCCTGAATTATTTTTTATCCTCTTCTGTATTGCACCTCTATGCATTGTATTTCGATATATCGTGCTTCGATATACTTATTATATCGAGGTGCGATATAGTTGTCAATAGATTTTTTTAATATTCCTGAAACTGTAAAAGAGAGGCCTCCTTTTAGGAACACCTCTCCTTAAAATGTTTGTTAATCACTTTTTCCAGCTCATAATACTTGTTATAGGAAAAAGGCTCACACCACTTGTCCTGACCAAGTCCCGTAACATGAGCATAGTCCCCAAGGAACTGATAATAGTATTTGTCCAGGAAATCAAATATCTCGGCCGAGAAATCTTTCCGGCATATTTTATAGTCAAGCTTTTTAAGGAATTCTCCGCCGTTCGTTTCCCCCGCCTTAACGCGATCAAACAGGTCCTGTTCATTTTGATGATCGCCATTTTAGCAACAAACGTTAAAACACCTAATGCTGTTTCACCCATTAAGAACACCTCCCAGCTGATATTCAGTCTTTCGGATTTATCTTCTCTGCCAGCTCCAGCAAATGTTTCTCCGTCTCAAACTCCGCAGCATAAGGATAGCTCTTCTCCATCCTGAGAAATGTCTCCTTAATCCGATCTGCCTTCTTCAGGTCCCCTTCAACCAGACGAGCATAAGCATATTCGGCACGCTGGATGGACGGGAGTCCCTTCATACTCTTCATAATCTTCTTCTGCTCTTTATCCATCATTGCACGAATCTCTTCCCTGTCATGATCCAAAAGAATCTTACAATAGATACAGTCACTTTTTAGCAGTGCTCTGTGCAGACCCATGATCGCAGTGTCTTTGCCCAACAGTGCTTCCATTCGATCCAGTGCTCCTGCAAAATCCTGCTGCTCCATAAAACGGTTGCATCTGATCACCGCCTGAGAAGCTGTCATTGCATCCTTCAGAGCTTCATCGGAAGGCATGTCAAACCAGGCATCCGGCATGTCACTCAAGGCTACTCCCCTCGCTTGCTCTGCATTAACACGAAGCTGTGTCCAGAATCCTTTCATGGCAATAGGATCCTTAGCCAGGTATCTCACATTGTAGCCATCGTTATTCACCATTCCATTGGAAAAAGGAAGTCCGTTTGCCAGAGCATATCCGATACCGAGTATCATGATCATCAACCAAAGGCCTGATGTAATACTGTTTTTGTCCACCAGTATATAACAGATGAGTCCTATGACAGATGTAAGTATATTCGCCAGAACACCACCCAAGTTGTAAAATTTTACAGGCATCGCTCCGTCTTTCAGCTCCGGTGGATCCAGAAGACACTGTCCAGCCGTTCCTGCCAGACTGAATCTTTTCAACTTCAATTTGCCCTGCTCTTCCGCAATCAGCCAGCTGAATACACGAAATGAAACAAAACGGTAACCGGACAACAGTCCTGCAACCAGATGTCCTCCTTCATGAACGACAATTTCAAAGATTATGACCACATAAAAGAGCAGCAGACCCAGGATCAGGCCCCCCACCGGCTCCCATACATGGATTCTATCCATCATATTTCCCAAAACTATTCCGCAGGCAACTCCACAGAGCAGATACAGAATTATAATGGGATTCAAAAACTGTTTTACCTTTTTCATCAACCAATCCCCCACAATACTCAACTATCAGATATTCGCATATCTCTATCGAATGATAGCGTACATTCCACTCCGCTTCATTCTCAATACCACATCAGTCCGAGTGCTCTATCGAATCAGATGCACCGCACCTCATCTTCCGTGATCTCACAGCAGATCATGATGATCTCTACCCCTGCTGCCTTTGCCTCTTCCATGGCAACGCCAAAAGCAGGATGCGTGACCATATTGGGGCGTACCTCCTTGATCCCATTCATCTGGATCACGAATGCTGCCGCCGCATGATACCCATCCGCTACCGCCTTTGTCAGTTCCTTCAGATGCTTGACCCCTCTTTCAGTGGGAGCATCCGGAAAATATCCGATCCCATCAATTTCCAGCGTACAGCCCTTCACTTCCATAAGGTACTTCTCCCCATCCTTCTCCATATAGAAGTCGATACGGGAATCTCCATACTTATACTCTGGTTTTACGAAAGTGAAGCCTTTACTCTTCAGCCATTCTGCTGCAACTTTATTTGGAGTCTGGGAATCAATGTTCACCTAGCCCAGGTTCTCTTTCCAAACGGATACAAGATCATATCTCGTTTTTCTGTTTGGGTTATCAGACTCTTCCAGCAGCACAGCAGCTCCCGGAAGAAGCAGTTCCTTGCAGCGGCCTGTATTTTTCACATGGACAGTTTCCGGTACCTCTTCACCAGCACCATCAATGGTCACGTGCGCCACAAACCGATTCGGGCGATCCACAAATCTCCCCTTTACGATTCTATTATATTTCAAAATACAAATTCCTGTCTTGCAAAATCAAACACATACTCCACCCAGGACGGACGATAAGGAACAAATTTCTCCTCTTTTAACAGCTCAAGGATTTCTTCCTTGCTGGCAAATCTCGCATCCTGTACTTCCTCTTTCTGCAGGACAACCTCTTCCATCTCTACATCCCTGTTCACCACAAAGCAGAAGGAAAATCCATTGCTGAAAGTGGTGATGAGACTTGGGCGAACCCCTGTCAGATCAATATCCAGCCCCATCTCTTCTTTCACTTCGCGCATGGCAGACATCTGTGGTGTTTCGCCATGTGTCATGGCTCCTCCACAGGTTACATCCCATAATCCACCCCAGCCTTTGTCATTCACACGCTGCTGGATCAGCATCTGTCCCTGCGAATTGATCACACAGACAGTCACTGCACCCACATACCCGTGATGGGCAGATCCGCTGCCGCGAACGTGGACCTCTCCGGTAGGATTTCCGTTGCAGTCCAGGATATCCATTAATTCCTGTTTTTTCTCATCTTTCAAATCTATTACTTCATCTCCCATTCATCTATGGTTGGAATCTGGCATCCTGATCACAGGAGCCAGATTCCTGTTCATTGCCACTTACTGGCAGAGTTCTTCAATCCACTCTCTTTTTACGATCACATCCAACCACTCTGCAGGAATTCCTCCATAGCCATAGAAGATACCGGCAAGTCCTCCTGCAATAGCTGCTACTGTATCAGTATCATCTCCCAGATTGACGGCCTTCAGCAGACACTCACGGAAATCAGCTGTATTGATCAGGCACCATACCACAGCCTCAAAAGTATGCAGCACATATCCACTGCTTCTGATCTCCTGCACCTCTGTTTTTGCAAAGTCCTGCAGATTTCTGCATCTGTTATAATAATCAAGCTGCTCCAGTCCCCATGAGTCATCTTTACAGAATTTCTCATAAAAGGCAAAACCTGCATCCAGGCCACTCTGAAGAATTTCATTCAACTCCTTCTTTTTCAGGTTCTTGCAATCATTAGCATCTGAGGCGGCAGTCTCTGCACCTGCTTTCATCAATTCTTTTACCATAAAATAGTAGAGACCACAGGCTATATGGCTGCGCAGGTGATTATGGGTCAGAGCTGCAACTGTATGAATACTCTCAATTGCCTCCTCATCTGAAAACTCTGCATCGGCAGAGAGAACCATCTCTGCATAATAGATGCATACCGGCAGGATACGCA
>JAKSRN010000186.1 GCA_024403585.1 Lachnospiraceae bacterium
ATCAATGTTCGTTTGCTGTTGTTATCAGCGACAGCTCAATTAGAATATCACTTCTTAGCTGTTCTGTCAACAGTTATTTTTTAATAGATTTGATTATTTTCAAATCACAGCTTGCTGTGTGGCTCGAAGTCAATCGGCATCATCGACAGCTCAGTTAGAATACCATTACTGAATGATTATGTCAACACCTTTTTTCAAAGTTTTTCGTCCAATTCACACAATTCTGTTATCCCATGAATTTCTCACCTGTTTTTTATATCGGTGAACATTACCATCTGAGATGAACCTCTGGCGAGCCAGTGGTCCGATGGACTACACAAGAATCTACCAAAGTGGAACAAAGACGCAGGCATGGCCAGAGGATAAGTGCAAAACACTTGACCACGCCGCAACAAGATCGCCAAACGGAGTTCCTGAACAAACAAGGGTCTGTCGCATCACGCAACAGACCCTTTTCCATTCATCTTATCATTGATTATTTGTTTTTTCTTCTTCCAGTCTTTTTTCGTAATCTTTCTGTGTCTCGTAAGGATAATCCGGCTTCCCGATCACTGGCGGAATCGTCACGGACTTCACATCATCCAGAAGACTGATACCCCAGACAGCATTTGTCTGGTTCACGACTTTCGATGTAATTCCTTCTGACTCATTGGCAGCCTCGACAGTTTTCCCGTCTCCTTCATACATAACCACATGATAGATTTCCGCATCATCGGCATAGATGATCATATCACCCTGATCCAGACTGGTCAGCGGAATCATTTTCCCAACGAAGCCCTGGGAAGAGGAAGTTCTCGGAAGGGAGATGCCGTATGTGCCAAACAGGAACTGCATAAAGGCGCTGCAGTCGATTCCATGGACCGGATCTGTTCCGCCATAAACATATGGATTGCCCATATAGGTCTTTGCAAAGCTTACGATCATTTCTCTGCATATGCCTTCTGCATTACCTTCTTCCACTGAGATCATCTTATAATAGAGAGCTTTATTGTCTGCAGGTTCCACTGTCTGCTCTGCTACAGGCATACCATCCAATCCGCTTTCTCCGACCTTTTTCTCAGTCTCTTTTACAGTCAGGAAATCTTCCTGTTTAGCGAATCCCCTTACGGATCCGGATTCAACATAGATCCATCCATCTGCTTCATAAGAAAGAAGGTAAGCAACCCCATTCTCTTTCAGCATTCCGACGGTTCTGCTTGCGTCATTCTTTTCCTCTTTGATCTCTATCTCCTTGAGGGCAATTCTCGGATCTTTTTTTACCAGAGGATTGTGACTGGTGATGCGAACAAACGCATAAGCTTTATTATCAGGTGCAGGAATCAGCTCTTTAGCCGTATCAGGTCTTCTGTATTTTGTATTCTTCTTAGAAGGGATCACCTGCTCTTTTTTTATAAAGCCTCTCACATTGCCGGATTCCACATAAACCCAGCCACCCTGTATATCTACAATCTCATAAACTGTCTGTTCTTTTTTCGCTGTACCTACAATTCTCGCATCATCTGCCGGGTACTCCAGAATGTTGGTCTGATCCGCAAACCATTTTGCTTCTGTTTTCTTATAAACAAAATGAACCTTATCATAGTCAGCACTATTCTCTGTCAGATTCTGCTGGGCAATGAAAGCTGCATTATCCATCGTAGCTGCTTTTGACTTTAAGCGGATACCAAAATCCGCATGTGCACACCAGTAGAGATCGTGGCCTTCAACCGGTATCTCTGCAGCAACTGTTCCATCTGCGGTATCCTTCAACCAATTGCCTGGGATTTTCATAACCAGATCGGTCTTTGTATAAGCTGCTGCATTGCCTGCAATGTGGAAAGTCACAGTATTGTCAGTCTGTCCAGCCACACCTACAGTTATGCCTGCTGGGATCTCTGCAAACACTGCATTAAAGTCTGTTATATTTTCATTGATCCATTTTCCGTTCGTTACTGTCAGGACAAGAGTAAGATCTCCAGCCTCACCGGATACGGTAATTCCGGCTGTTATAGGAAGAGCCTCTTTTTTCTCTTCTGTCGGATTATTTTCATCGGTCTGTCCCTGATCCGGCACTTCCGGTGTTGTCTGCTCCGGATTCTCTTCAGGAATCTCCGGATCGGTTACAATCTCCTGATCCGGCACTTCCGGTGTCGCATCCGTATCATCTGTATTCTCTGTGGTATCAAAATTTTCAGCAGGAGCTGTCTCATCGGCAAGAATTGCTATCGGCGAATAAACTGCCAGTACCGCTGACAAAGTACAGACTGCCAAACTTTGAAAAAAACGTCTGTTCAAAAAAATTCATCCCCTTTTTTCAGTATTCCAAAGTCAATATTAGGAGCATCTAACCCACATGTCAAGAACAAACAGACAAAAAAAGAAGGGATATACAACAAATCATACATCCCATTCAATATGAATATCTATTTATCGTTTCTTTATTCTTATTATTAATATCATTGCCAAAACAGACAATATTCCAAGATAGCTGAATACAATGCCGTAATTCTGTCCGGTACGCTCCAGAATCAGTCCTGACAATGCCGGACCTGCAATACCTCCCACCAATCCGTAGGCAGTAAAGATCAGGCCAAAGATCATGCCAAAATTCTTTAATCCAAACAAACCGGAGGCCAGAGGTCCTGTAATTGTAAATAAAGTTCCAAAACCAATTCCCACCAGGATGGCGCACAGACACGCTGTCGGGATCGTATGCATATGTGGAAGCAAGAGATATCCTGCACCTGCCAAAGCAAATGCTGCTCCTCCTGTAAGTCCGGCTCCAACCCAGTCCGTTAGGATTCCGGCAAAGATCCGGCTGATTCCATTAGCAAGGTTGAAAGCTGTCAACAATACTACTCCTGACGCTCCCATTACAAGAGCATAGGTTTTCGACAATGATACCATGGAAATTCCGGCGGCTCCCATACAGACCCAGGTGAACCAGATGAGCCAGAATTCTTTTGTTTTCAATGCCTGTGTAACCGACAGATCCATCTCTGATCCTTTTCTTCCATTCATCTGGTCCCTTCTTTCCGGACCCACCAGCCAGACAGAGCCTGTTCCTGCCACAAGAAACAGAAGCATGATCAGATAATACAGCGTAGCTGCTCCCTTCGTAACCAACACATACTGAAATACAGGTGCCATTACCGCACCGGATATACCAAAACAAAGATTCAGAATGCCACTGATCACTCCCTTTTTTTCAGGATACTCCTGCTGACCTGCCGTCAAAGAAGGCCCATAGAGGAAACTACTGCCTAAATTTGCCAGAAATCCCCATATATATACCATGTAGATGGAAGTTGCCAACAGTAAAACCACATAGGAGATGAGATACAAAGCGGTTCCCAGCAGCATACAGATTCGCAAACCTTTTGCTGCATGGACCCTTCCGCTGAAAAACATGGAAGCTGCCAGTGCAAACAGCATGCAGGTAATGATCAGGCCGGTTTCAGCATTTCCCACATGGAACTGGTCCTGCCAGTAGGAAGTCATAACGCCGGGGAATCCGAAGGCGATACTTCCGGACAAAAAGATCATCAGGCCACAGCCTGTCATTCTTTTACTCATGTTCTGCCCCATTCAGGTAAGCCAGGAGAAATTCCTCTGCCAGACTGTTTGGCCGGATATTCTCTCTTGCCTCCTCTGGTGTGAACCAGTTGCAGGAATCGATCTCCTCGTTGGTATTCAATTCAGCTGCGTCCTCTACCCAGGCAGTGAAATTGCACATAAGGGTATTGGATCTCTCAAAAAAGCTGGTACGGTTGAAACAAATCTCAGACACGGTAAGTCCCGTTTCTTCCTTCACCTCACGTACCACAGCCTGCTCTGCTGCTTCGCCTCTGTTTACATAGCCTGCCACCAGGATATAGGAATCTCTTCCATACTGCTTGATCAAAAGGATCTTGCCTGTTTTTTTATCACGGGTGATCATACTGACCGCTACATTATACTGTGGGTAACGAAAAGCATTGCAGGAAGGGCAGAAGGGAATCATTCCTTCTTTTCCATCTTCCTTCATGATCAATTCGGTTCCACATTCTATACAAAATTTTGCCATTCTTCGTTCTCTTCTCCTCCCGAAACCACCTGTAAAATCTGCAGGAAGTCGCGAATTACATACTCTTCTCTTCCACTGGGTTCTGCTGCATTCTGTTCCGGAACATACAGAATCTTTTTGATCCCTGCCTGCTCTGCACATTCCATATCCAGCTGACGATCTCCTACAAAATACGTGCAGGCCGGATTCAGCTGATATTTATCCATGAGATACAGGTTGGCATCCGGTGCCGGTTTACGGGCAAATCTCTCCTCCCGGGTAATGATCTCTGTAAAATGCTCATACAGCTGCAGACGTTTTAATATAGGGATAGTTGTTTTTCCCCTATGCGTAAACACAAAGCAGGGAATTCCCTGCTCTGTGAGTTTTTGCAATATTTCTTTTGCATGTGGTGCTGCC
>JAKSRN010000187.1 GCA_024403585.1 Lachnospiraceae bacterium
TCGTGACCATCGTTTTTTTAAGACCTTAAAAAGAAAGGTGCGTATTCGAAAATTGAATACGCACCTTTCTTCTCTCACATTCTTACAGGCAAGACTCTGTCCTGTACTCTTTTCCTTCCTTCATGACCCATGCACACTCCAGAAGTGCCTTTGGATCTGTCATCAGATCCCTCTTCCATGCAGAAATATCTGCCAGTTTTCCCTTCTCGATGGTTCCGACCTGATCCTCCAGACCAAGAATTCCCGCATTGACCGATGTAGCTGCCATAAGGGCACGGAAAGGATCCATTCCGTTATTCATCCAGGCTTCATACTCGTAGCCACTCTCATAATTCTGATGGTTGGCAACAAAGTCTGTACCGTATCCCAGACGGATCTTGCTCTTGCAGATTACTTTTCTTCCGGCCTGCAGCACATCCTTATACATCTCCAGCTTTCTGCGGAATTCCGGCTGTTTCAGCTTAATTGCTTCCGGATTGTAATGGACCGCTTCCTCATAAGGACAGAAGGTCGGCACCAGATACAGTCCCTTCTCTTCAAACATGGCTGCTGTCTCTTCGTTCATCAGTGCACCATGCTCCATTCCGTCGATTCCGAATCGGATCAGCTTCTGCATCAGCTCATTGGTGTATACATGGGCTGTAACTGTTTTTCCAAGCTCATGTGCGGTTGTAATGATCGCTTCCAGCTCCTCATCATTGAGCTGCTGCTGGATCGGTGTATCGTTGGGTGTAAAAAAGCCGCCGGTTGCCATGATCTTCAGGAAGTCAGAGCCGTATTTCACCTGCTCGCGGACAGCATTTACAAAGAAATCCCTGCCGGCGCCCAGAGTGGTACGATGGGACTGCAGGATGGCAGACAGCTCCGGATTCTGTGAAAATCCCTGGGACAGGTCGCCGTGGCTTCCTGCGGAACAGAGAAACAGCGGAGCTGCTACGATTCTGGATCCCTCCAGATAGCCCCTCTCAATGGCTCTCTTCACATCCAGAACTCCATAGCCCTTGCTTGTGATACCGCCTATATGTCGAACAGTGGTAAAGCCTCTGGCAAGCGCCTTCTTTGCTGTGTGCGCCACAGCCAGTGTCTTTGCCTCTTCGCTGGTGGTATACACTTCCTCGCGAATGGTTCTCCAGTCAAAATAGTCCATATGCATATGGGCATCAATCATACCAGGTGTAACCTGTGCATCTGACAGATCCACGACCTTTGCCCCTTCCGGCTCCGGTATCTGTGGACCTACCTCGGCAATGCGGTCATCTTCCACCAGAATGCTCCAGCCTTCTTTCCACTCTGCGATAACGCCGTCGAAAAGTTTTCCACATCGGATAATTGTATATTGTTTGTTCATCTTTTGTCTCCTTATTCCTGCGCCATGGCAACAGGGTCAAAAGGTTCACCTGTCAGATCCTCGATTCGGCGGATGAAGGTCGCTGTGGAATGAGGTTCATCATAGGCCGTCTTAAAGAAAAGCGCTCTGTCTTCCTTACTGAACCTGTCGTAGGCATAGGTAAGGATCCAGCGTCCATAGTAATAGGACGGATAATACAGCGAATTGTATGGATGTGAGAAGTAGCGGAAGACACGCTCTGCCACTGCCCTTTCCATCCAGCCGCCGCTCATCAGCTCCTCAACCACCTGCTCTTTGGACGCCCCGTCCACATGGTAGTGGTAGCAGGCATTGATCTCCAGGATTCGGGTGCACTGGATGATCATGCGGGCCAGCGTGATCTTATGCTTGGTCTCACAGTCTATTCCCTCAGTCACAACCTCCGGATCATCAATCCCCAGAAAATGCACACCGCTCTCAGGCATTCCCTCAAAAAGCAGATCCTCGGCACTTGCAATACCCAGAACCGATGCCTCCAACGGGATTTTGTCCTCGTAAAAAAGCTGTTCTCTTCTTGTGTACCAGGTGTGATGGCCCGGATAAAGCTCATGGGCCACAGTGTCGATAAAATTCGGTCGTTTCCAGATGCTCTCCCGATTCATCAGCATATTGGTGACATAATGTCCCTGATAATCACTGAAAGCAGCCCAGGAAACACCCTCTGTCAGGGAAAATGTTCCGCCACCCTCCTCTTCAGGAATCGGAATGATCCTGTGTGTTTCTCTTCGAAGCAGGGCAAGAACAGATTTTGCCGTGCCTTCCAGCTCCTCAGGCTGAAGAAGGTTATACTCAAACCACTGTTTGACCTTCAATCCCGTAGTGGGCTGGTCATAACCATCCTCTGTCAGAATCCGGTCCACCTCCCGGCTGATCCTGTCAAATCGCTCCCGGGAAATTTCCCTGTAGTCAAAGCCAAGGATTCTTCTGACCGCTTCCTTGTAGGGAATCTTCTCCCCCTTTGTCAGAGCCAGCAGCGTCTCCACTGCACGAAGCATATCCCGAAGATACTCTCCCTTGTAGCCCTTAACCTTTGCAAATGCTTCTTTCAGCTTCCCTGCTGCTACCGTCATCTCCTCTTCTGTCTTCATAACAGGCTTCTGCCCTGTGATATTAAAGAACTCCACAAATGAACCTGTCTGTTCTGCGGCTCTTGCGATCACACTGACATAGAGTTCTATAAACAGATGTGCGGATTTTTCATCCGACCAGTAAAGCATATGCTCTCCTCCTTTGTATTGTCTGTGACAGACAAAGGGCTGTCAGCTGACAGCCCTTCAACTATTCATCTTTTTCCGCTTCTACAAACGGATCTGTAATTGTCCGGATTACTCCTGAACTTTTACATGTTTGAAGTTGTAGATATCATTCGCACGAAGCTCGAATCCCTCAACTTTGGATGTTGTTCCTACAACAGAGCTGCGGCATACCAGTGGACGATAGATGGAGTTCTCTGCAACGATGTTCTCAACCTCTTTGTAAGCAGCCATACGAACGTCTTTGTCAGATGTGTTTCTTGCCTCATCCAGTTTCTCATCCAGTCCAGGGAAGAGATCAGGAGACATCATGTTTCCGTAGATGCCGTGCTGAGAAGAATGATACTGGGCATAGTATGTGAAGTCTGCATCAACAGTTCCTGTAGACCATGTCATCAGACAGAGGTCATGCACACCTTCACCGATCTTGTCAAGGAATGTACCAAACTCAAGAGTTTTTACTTCACAGTCAATTCCAACCTCTTTCAGCTGAGCCTGGATGATCTGGCAGATTTCAACAGCCTGCTGGTTGTCAGAAGTATAAATATTTGTAGAGAAGCCGTTGCCATATCCTGCAGAAGCAAGAAGCTCTTTTGCTTTCTCAGGATTGAACTCGATCTCAGCAGCATCTTCCTGGTAACCGAAAGCAGCGAATGGGATGATGGTTTTATCAGGCTCTGCAGCACCATAGTATACAGCATCACAGATACTCTGTGGATCGATGGCAAGACGGATTGCTTCACGAACGTCTTTGTTGTCGATGCCGGCTTTCTCAAAGTTCATACATACGAAAGATGTAGACAGAGCAGGAGCCATGTAAAGAGTCATACTTGGATCCTCATCGATACGAGAAATATCGTTGGACTGGATTCCATATGCACAGTCGATCTCACCTGTCTCCAGAGCGATTGTTCTCTGAGCTGCCTCAGGGATAACCTTCATCATAACAGTCTTGGTTGGAACCTCTCCATCCCAGTAGTTCTCATTGGCTTCCATGGTAACATTGCTTCCCTGTTTCCACTCAACAAATTTGTAAGCACCTGTTCCTACAGGAGCTGTAGTGATGATCTCCTCACCGTTCTCCTCCATGTATTTCTGAGGAAGGATTGCTGCTGCTGTGTTTGCCAGGTTGTTCAGGAATGTTGGCGCCGGTGCATTCAGAGTAAATTTAACTGTATAGTCATCAACAGCCTCAGCATCCTCGAGAGCTGTCATCAGAGATGCATTCTTAGCACTTACAGCCAGACGTTTAATGGAATAAACAACGTCAGCAGCTGTCATTGGATCACCGTTGTGGAATACAACGTCATCACGAAGTTTGAATACGTATGTGAGTTCATCCTCCTGCTCCCACTCAGAAGCCAGACATGGAACAATGTTCATGTCTTTATCAAAAGTAACCAGGGAATCATACATTCCGCACAGTACATCCAGAGTTGGGATTGCTGCTGTATCAGCAGGATCCAGTGTTGCAATGTCAGCCTGCTGAGAGAATACAAAGCTGTCTTTGTAAGTAGCGTCAGCAGCTGCCTCAGATGTGCCGGATGCAGCAGAACCACTCTCCTTTGAACCGCCGCAGGCAGTCAGGGAAAGAACCATTGCTGCAGCAAGTGCTGCACATGCAGTCTTCTTTAAAAAGTTCTTTTTCATGTTTTTTCTCCTTTTGTTTCTTTTTATCAAAAAGCGGTGGAACCGATTCATCCATGTCTCTTAACGCAGCCTGTTTCGTGTAACTCTTTCAGGCAACGTTCAGAAATGCTCTCAGAACCACTGCAATATGACC
>JAKSRN010000188.1 GCA_024403585.1 Lachnospiraceae bacterium
CGGTCGATACCGTATCCGATACCACCTGTTGGAGGCATACCGATCTCCAGAGAGTTCAGGAAGTCCTCATCTGTATGCTGAGCCTCATCGTCTCCAGCCTCTGCGTTAGCATCCTGCTGAGCGAAACGCTCACGCTGATCGATCGGATCGTTCAGCTCGGAGTATGCGTTACACATCTCCCATGTGTTGATGAAGAGCTCGAAACGCTCTACCTTCTCAGGATCAGTTGGTTTCTTCTTAGTCAGTGGAGAGATAGCGATTGGATGATCCATGATGAATGTTGGCTGGATCAGCTCTTTCTCACAGTACTCCTCGAAGAAGAGGTTGATGATATCGCCTTTTGTATGACGATCCTCAAACTCGATATTTCTCTCTTTAGCCAGAGTTTTTGCTTCCTCATCGGATGCTACCTGGTCAAAGTCGATTCCTGCATATTTTTTGATTGCCTCGTTCATGGTCATACGAGCGAATGGCTGACCAAAGTCGATCTCAATACCGTTGTAAGAGAATTTTGTGCTTCCTACAACCTTCTCTGCCAGATAGCGGAACATGCTCTCTGTCAGCTCCATCATACCCTCATAATCTGTGTATGCCTGATACAGCTCCATCAGAGTAAACTCTGGGTTATGACGTGTATCAACACCCTCGTTACGATATACACGGCCGATCTCGAATACTCTCTCAAGACCACCAACGATCAGACGTTTCAGATACAGCTCAAGGGAGATACGAAGTTTTACATCCTCATTCAGTGCATTGTAGTGAGTCTCGAATGGACGAGCTGCTGCACCGCCTGCATTTGCAACAAGGGTAGGAGTCTCAACCTCGATGAAGTTTCTTCCATCCAGGAAAGTACGGATCTCTTTGATGATCTGGGAACGTTTGATAAATGTCTCTTTTACCTCTGGGTTCATGATGAGATCTACGTAACGCTGACGATAACGCATATCTGTGTTTGTCAGTCCGTGGTATTTCTCCGGAAGAACCTGAAGGCTCTTTGTCAGAAGGATCATCTGCTCTGCATGGATAGAGATCTCTCCTGTTTTTGTACGGAATGCATATCCTTTTACGCCGTAGATATCACCGATGTCGGATTTCTTGAAGTCTGCGTATGGCTCCTCACCGATCGCATCTTTCGCAACGTAAACCTGGATTGTTCCTTTCAGATCCTGAATGTTACAGAAAGAAGCTTTACCCATTACACGTTTGAACATCATACGTCCTGCAATGGAAACATGGATTGGCTGTGCATCCATGATTGCTCTTCTCTCATTGTAATCGTCATTCAGTACCTGTCTTGCTTCTTTCTCATCCAGTCCCTCAACAGATGGCTGAGTTCTGTCGCCCAGGATCTCTGTCTCATGAGCACTGTACAGATCCTTTACATCTGCTGAATGATGAGTCTGGTCATATTTTGTAATCTGGAAAGGATCTTTTCCTGCCTCCTGAAGAGCAGCCAGCTTCTCGCGGCGGTTCTTCAGAATCTGATTCAGATCCTGCTCCGGCTGATTTCCCTTAGCCTGCTTTGCCATAATATTCTCCCCTTATCTATAATCAGATATTTCTCTCGATTCCAAGTACTCTGTACTCAAACTCACCTGCTGGTGTCTCTACCATTACAGAATCACCAACTTTTGCACCGATCAGTGCACGTCCAACAGGGGACTCGTTGGAAATTTTACCTGAAAGGCTGTTTGCCTCTGTAGAACCAACGATAGAATATGTGATCTCCTCATCCATATCTACGTCGAACAGTCTTACTTTACATCCAACGTTGATCTTATCGAAATCAACCTCTTCCTCGTCAACTACTTCTGCATTCTTAAGGATTTTCTCAAGCTCTTCGATACGAGCCTCGATGTCACGCTGCTCATCCTTCGCTGCATCGTACTCAGCATTCTCAGAAAGGTCTCCCTGCTCTCTTGCTTCTTTAATTTTCTGTGCAACCTCTTTACGTCTGTTTACTTTCAGATCATGCAGCTCATCTTCAAGAGCTTTCAGTCCGGCATAGGTCAGAATGTTTTTCTTTGCTTCCATCTCTGTATCATCCTTTCATGTTGTTATATGGTCAGGCGGTTTCCCGCTTCACTCTTCAGATAGTCCACGATATTATAAATGATTCTATTGGCAGATGTCAAGTATTCCAGTAAAATCAAGGGTTTCCGAAGATATTCCTTTTTTATGGCAGACGCATGGAAAAGGCATTTTCCATATGCTTTACATAAGCCGGAGCAACTTCCCCAAATTCTCTTATTTATCAAGTACCATGGATAAGCTGATGCGCTCCTTCTTGAGGTCTACACCAATTACCTGAACCTCCACGATGTCGCCAACGCTTACAACCTCCAGCGGATGTTTGATAAATCGCTTTGACATACGGGAGATGTGTACCAGTCCATCCTGGTGAACACCGATATCCACAAATGCACCAAAGTCGATGACATTGCGAACGGTTCCTTTCAGGATCATGCCCTCTTCCAGATCCTTCAGCTCCAGAACATCACTTCGAAGTACCGGCTTTGGCATATCCTCACGAGGATCGCGGCCAGGTTTCTGCAGCTCTGCAAGGATATCGTTCAGTGTGATCTCACCGATTCCCAGCTCTGCTGCCATCTTCTTCTTATCTTTTATGTAGAATGCTGCCGGTCCCTTCAGGATATCCTCCGGCTTCATCTTCATCTTCTTTAACAGTTCCTCTACAGCCTTATAGCTTTCCGGATGCACACTGGTCGCATCAAGAGGATTTTTTCCTCCTGTGATACGCATGAAGCCAGCACACTGCTCGAAGGCCTTCGGTCCTAATTTTGCAACCTTCAGAAGCTCTCTTCTGTCACGGAAACGGCCATTCTCCTCACGATAAGCAACGATATTCTTAGCGATCACCTTGCTGATTCCGGAAATATACTCCAGAAGAGGAGCAGAAGCTGTATTCAGATCAACACCTACTTTATTTACGGCATCCTCAACTACACCACTCAGAGCCTCTCCCAGTTTTTTCTGGTTCATATCATGCTGGTACTGGCCAACACCGATGGATTTCGGATCGATCTTAACCAGCTCAGCCAGAGGATCCTGAACACGTCTTGCAATGGAAGCTGCTCCTCTCTGCTCAACTGTAAAGTTTGGGAACTCCTCTGCTGCCAGCTTGCTGGCTGAATATACAGAGGCACCAGCCTCATTGGTGATCACATACTGAACCGGCTGTTTGATCTCTTTGAGCATATCCACGATCAGCTTCTCCGACTCACGGGATGCTGTACCGTTTCCAACAGAGATCAGAGTAACTTTATGCTTACGGATCATACCTGTAACGATGCGTTTTGCCTCCTCCACTTTCTTAGGAGAAGCAGTTCCCTTGGAATTAGCCGCTGTAGGATAAACAACTGCTGTATCCAGAACCTTACCTGTGGCATCTACAACTGCCAGCTTACAGCCGTGGGCATAACCCGGATCCCATCCAAGAACAACCTGTCCGGCGATTGGCGGCTGCAGGAGAAGCTGTTCCAGATTCTTACCAAATACCTTAATTGCTCCGTCCTCAGCCATCTCAGTCAATTCATTACGGATTTCTCTCTCAATAGCCGGAGCGATCAGACGCTTGTAACTGTCCTCTGCTGCTGCCTTCAGGACCGGAGTGGTGTTCGGATTATCACGAACCAGAATCTTCTTCTCCAGGTAGCGCAGGATTTCTTCCTCCGGAGCCTCCATCTTAACAGTAAGGATTTTCTCCTTCTCACCACGGTTGATCGCCAGGATTCTGTGTCCTGCCAGTTTCTTCAATGGCTCCTGGAACTGGTAATACATGCTGTAAACAGACTCTGTCTTCTCATCCTTCGCCTCAGTAAGAAGAATACCTTTATTTCTTGTTCTTTCACGAATAGCTGTACGGAAGTCAGCATTATCAGAGATTTTCTCTGCCAGAATATCGCAGGCACCCTGGATTGCTTCCTCTGCAGATGCAACCCCTTTCTCTTCTGAGATATAGCTTTCAGCTTCCTTCTTCAGCGGATTCTTTGTCATCTGCAGCCAGATCAGATCCGCCAGAGGCTGTAAGCCCTTTTCTTTCGCCACGGTGGCACGGGTACGTCTTTTCGGACGGAAAGGACGGTAGAGATCTTCCAGCGCAACCTGTGTCATAACCGCCTCGATCTGTTTCTCCAGCTCAGGAGTCAGATTTCCCTGCTCTTCAATCGTTGCACGAACCTGCTGTTTCTTCTCATCCAGATTTCTAAGATAGGTCAGTCTCTCAGACAGTGCACGCAGCACTTCATCGTCCAGAGATCCTGTCACCTCTTTCCTGTATCGTGCGATGAAAGGAATCGTATTTCCTTCATCAATGAGCCCTACGGCAGCGTCTACCTGGCTCACTTTTATCTTTAATTCTTCAGCTAAAATCTTATTAATATCCATTAG
>JAKSRN010000189.1 GCA_024403585.1 Lachnospiraceae bacterium
TACTCCATAAAAAGATAGGTCAGGAACAAAAAGGGCAACAGCGTCACTGAATCTTTCAGTGCATCTAAAATCAACTCAATCATTTATTGTCCTTTCGACTTATGTCAATCTGAAACCGGATTACAGAAGCTGAGCCAGTTTCTGAATCTCTTCTTCCTGTGTGGACCAGCTGGTAGCAAAACGTACCACGGTATGGTTCTCGTCATAGGCCTCCCAGAAACTGAATGCCACTTCCTTTTTCAGTTCTTCCATCTTGCTGTTCTCCAGGATCGGGAACTGCTGATTTGTCGGAGAATCCAGCATCAGCTTATACCCTTTCTCAATAAAAAGAGCTTTCAGTTCTTCTGCAAGACGGATCGCATATTTTCCAATCTCAAAATACAGGTCATCTGTAAACAGTGCATCAAACTGGACACCGATCAGACGTCCCTTTGCCAGCAGTGCTCCATGCTGTTTTGTCTGTGTCAGGAATCCCTTCGGAACGTTGTTATGTGTGAACACAACTGCCTCACCACAGAGAGCACCTACTTTGGTTCCTCCAATATAAAATACATCGCAGAGTTTTGCCAGTTCCTGAATGGTCACATCACAGGAACTGCTTGCGAGGCCATAGCCAAGACGGGCTCCGTCAATGAATAATGGAATATCATACTCACGGCAGATTCCGTAGAGATCTGTCAGTTCTTTTTTTGAATACAGAGTACCGTACTCAGTCGGGAACGAGATATACACCATTCCCGGAGCAACCATATGCTCATGGTTACCGTCTGACCAATAGGTCTTGAGATATTTGTTCAATGTCTCAGCCTGAAGCTTTCCGTCCTTTTCAGGCAGTTCCAGAACTTTGTGGCCGGTATACTCGATAGCACCGCCCTCATGTGTGCTGACATGACCGGTTTTAGCAGCTACAACCCCCTCATAATTTGCCAACATGGTGCTGATGATCAGCTGGTTGGTCTGTGTTCCTCCGGTAATGAAACGCACTTCCGCTTCCGGACATCCACAGGCAGCTTTGATTTTCTCAGCTGCTGATGCACAGTAAGGATCACTGCCGTAACCGGAAACAGGGACCATATTGGTCTCTACCAGTTTCTCCAGCACCTTCGGATGAGCGCCACAGATATAATCACTTTCAAATGAAATCATACTGTTTTCCTTTCAAATTCAGAAATAAGTCAATGTTAGTGCCTACTTTATCATACCTGAAATATGCTGGCAAGAAAAAATCATCTGAAGACGCAACAAGGGACTTCTGCCCTTCCCTTGCAGGATCAGGTACAGAAGTCCCTCTTTGAAGATAAAAAATGATGATCTTATTGTCCGTATGATTTATTTACCTGGTTTTCCAAGATAGTTCATTGGCTCACCCTTCACCAGACGGTCATGGTACTCAGCTGCTGCTGTGAACATAACGTCACCGGAGGAGTTCAGGGCTGTCTCAACAGAATCCTGGATTACGGAGATGATGAATCCTACAGCTACAACCTGCATCGCGATATCATTGGTGATACCGAACAGAGAAGCTGCCATTGGGATCAGAAGCAGGGAACCGCCTGCAACTCCGGAAGTACCGCATGCGCCGATCGCAGCCAGGAGGCTGAGGAGCAGTGCAGTAGGAATATCAACAGTAATACCAAGTGTATGACATGCTGCCAGTGTCATTACAGTGATTGTAACAGCAGCACCATCCATGTTGATGGTTGATCCCAGCGGAATGGATACAGAATAGAAATCACTCTCCAGACCCAGTTTCTCACAAAGCTGCATGTTTACAGGAATGTTCGCTGCAGAAGATCTTGTGAAGAACGCAGTGATTCCGGACTCTTTCAGACATGTGAATACCAGTGGGTATGGGTTTCTTCTGATTGCAAGGAATACGATCAGCGGATCAACTACCAGTGCAACAAGGGCCATACATCCTACCAGGAGAAGGATCAGTTTTCCGTATGTTGTAAAGATTCCAAGTCCATTCTCGGATACAGACTGGAATACCAGACCAAGAACTCCGAACGGAGCCAGGCTGATTACAAAGTGAACTGCGTAAGTTGCTACGTCAGAAAACTCAGCGATTACTTTTTTAGTTGGTGCTGTAGCAAGTTTTTTCAGTCCGAAACCAAAGATGATCGCCCAGAACAGGATACCTACATAGTTACCGTTCACAATAGCTCCAACCGGGTTGGATACCATGCTTGTAAGGATGTTTGTAAGGACCTCTCCGATTCCTCCCGGAGGTGTGTTGTCTGCTGCTGCAACATTCAGGATCATTGTTACAGGGAACAGGAAGCTTCCAATTACAGCCAGTACTGCTGCCAGAATGGTACTGGACAGGTACAGTGCGATTACAGAACGGAAGCGGGCACCGATATTGCCCTGTGCATTAGCCAGCGCACTTGCTACCAGTACAAATACCAGTACAGGAGCGATCGCTTTCAGCGCACCTACGAATACAGTTCCGAGAATACCAATTGCAGTTACACCAGGAAGTGCGATTCCAAGAACAGCACCGATCACAAGACCGATCACAATACGAAGGATCAGGCTCATGGAATTCCATTTAGTGATGATAGATTTCATATTTTTTCTCTCTCTCTTTATTAATCAGATTTTCTTTCTTGCATATGCACGGGCAAGTCCGCCTTCAGATGTCTCTCTGTATTTTGCATTCATATCGAGACCGGTATGGTACATGCTTCGCAGAACCATATCAAAGCTGATTCTTCTTGTGGATGTCAGGAAGAACGCCAGGTTTGCAGAATTCAGTGCACGCATGGCAGCTACAGCATTACGCTCGATGCAAGGCACCTGTACAAGTCCGCAGATTGGATCACAGGTAAGTCCCAGATGATGCTCCAGAGCATTCTCAGCCGCATACTCGATCTGGTGGATATCGTATCCAAACAGATAACCGGCTGCCGCTGCTGTCATGGAACAGGCTACACCTACCTCTGCCTGGCAGCCACATTCAGCTCCTGAAACAGATGCATTCTGTTTTGCCAGTTCTCCAAAAAGTCCTGCTACAGCAAGGGCTTTCAGGATCTTCTCATCATCAAATCCTTTTTTCTTCTGCAGATAATACATAACTGATGGCAGTACGCCACAGGCTCCACAGGTTGGTGCAGTAACAATAATACCGTTATCTGCATTCTCCTCACTTACTGCGTAAGCATAAGAACATACCAGCTGGCACTCTACCACCTCCGGATGTCTGGTCTCCAGAACTGTGTTGTAGAGCATCTTTGCTTTACGCTGTACGTTCAGACCGCCAGGAAGTACTCCTTCTTTTGACAGACCTGTTTCAACAGCATTCTTCATTACAGACCATACTTCAGCAAGATAGTCCCAGATCTCATCTCCCTCGTTGATGGAGATATACTCGATCAGATCGATGAAGCGGAAGTCGCAGAACTCTTTGATCTCCGCAAAGGAATTCTCCATGTAGGCATCTTCTGCCTGACCTTTTCCTCCTCGTCTGCCCTCGATCTCAATGTCACCGCCGCCGATACTGTAGATACGCATATTTGCTGTCTCTTCCCCATTCTTATAGGCGATCAGATCCATTGTGTTTGGATGCTTCATTCCTTCCGGATCTTCCTTGCAGAAGATCACTTCTGAATCAGTCGGCTGAAGAGTAGACAGCACGGCACGATCTGTTCCGTGTCCGGCACCAGTCTTGCAAAGAGAACCGTAAAGGATGGCCTTGTAGCGGTCTGCATCCGGATTTTCCTCTTTGAAAAGTTTTGCAGCCGCAACAGGTCCCATGGTATGGGAACTGGATGGTCCAGTGCCGATTTTGTAAATATCTCTGATAGATTTCATAGTATTCCCCCCTTCTATTAAATTTCAAAGAAATGTACGTCTCCAGTATACACTATCCCCTTTTTCACTGGCAATACAGGAAAAAAGAAAAGCCAAATGTCCGTGCATCACGCACAAACTTTTGACTTTTCTTTTCATTCATCAATTTTTGTTTTTAGAGTTTTTTCGCAATCCTACAATTTCATCACTCCACAGATTTCAGTGATTCGATCATATTGATCTTTTTAAAATGCGAATACATGATCAGATTCACAAGAACGGAAAAGACTATGGTCAGTATTCCACAGATCACATAGCTCTTCCACCCGATCACTCTGCCAAACATCATCAGATCAACCTCTACTGTAAGGATTGTAAAGAGATGCAGGACTTTTCCTATGATACATCCTGCAGCAATTCCAATAATTGTCAGAAGGATATTCTCCCTGTAAACATACATGGCCACTTCCGGATCAAAGAAACCAAGTACCTTCAGGGTGGCAAGTTCTCTTTTTCGTTCTGTCATATTGATGCTGTTCAGATTGTAGAGCACTACGAATGCCAGCAGGGCAGCCGCTATGATGAGTACCCAGATTACGCTGTTCAG
>JAKSRN010000019.1 GCA_024403585.1 Lachnospiraceae bacterium
GATTCAGAAGATCATCAGTACACCGGTTGGAATCAGTGTACAGGACAGCCTGATGGATGAGCAGACCGTAAGATATGTAAACCAGGCAAAAGACCTGGGTGTTACAGATCTGAAGGCCCTCCTCTTCTGTGCAAATCTCCAGCATCTGGGTGGTTATAATGCCATGGTCCGTGTGGTCAATTACTGTAAGACAGCAGGTGTTCCGATCACTATGGAAAATATGTGGAGCCTGATGCGGGCAAATGAAGCCGGTTCCGGAAATAAAGTCGGTTCCGATATCTATGTGAGCCGCCATACAAAAATCATGCAGTGGCTGAATACCTATTTATAAGGGGTATTTTATTACAAAAAGATTAAGGTTAAGTGACAGAATCTTTATGAGGCGTGTCGTTATATGGTTGCTTTTTAAATAAGAGTCTGTTATAATACCTTCGACATGCCAACGGCACTACTATTTTTGGAGGAAATACTATGAGAACTTATCTGGTTACCGGTGGAGCTGGATTTATCGGCTCCAACTACATCCATTACATGTTCAAAAAATATGACAATGAGATCCGCATCATCAATGTGGATAAACTGACTTACGCAGGAAACCTTGAGAACCTGAAAGATATTGAGGATCGCGAGAACTACACATTCGTTCGTGCAGATATCTGTGACAGCGAAGCAATCAACAAGATCTTTGATGAGAATGACATTGACCGTGTTGTTCATTTTGCAGCAGAGAGCCATGTTGACCGTAGTATCCGTAATCCGGAGGTATTTGTTAAGACAAACGTTCTGGGAACACTGGTTATGCTGAATGCAGCAAAAGCTGCATGGGAGCTGCCTGACGGAAGCTTCAAAGAGGGAAAGAAATTCCTGCATGTTTCCACTGACGAGGTTTACGGATCCCTGGAGGAAGAGGGAGAGTTCTTCTATGAGACAACTCCATATGATCCTCACAGCCCATACTCTGCAAGTAAGGCATCTTCCGATTTCCTTGTAAAATCTTACATGGATACATACAAATTCCCTGCAAACATCACAAACTGCAGTAACAACTACGGACCATTCCAGTTCCCTGAGAAACTGATTCCGCTCATCATCAACAATGCACTGCAGGGAAAAAATCTTCCAGTATACGGAGACGGAAAAAATGTTCGTGACTGGCTGTATGTAGAGGATCATGCAAAAGGAATCGATATGGTTCAGGAGCAGGGAAGACTCTTCGAGACATACAATATCGGTGGACACAACGAGAAACAGAACATCCAGATCATCCACATCATTCTTGATACTCTTCAGGAGATGCTTCCTGAGGGAGATCCAAGAAAAGAGCTTGTAAGCGAGAAACTGATCACATACGTTACAGATCGTAAAGGTCATGACAGAAGATATGCAATCGCTCCTGACAAGATCAAAGCTGAGGTTGGCTGGTATCCTGAGACATGCTTCGAGGAAGGCATCAAGAAGACAATCAAATGGTTCTTTGAGAATGAGGACTGGATGAAGAATGTCACAAGCGGTGATTATCAGAAATATTACGCTGATATGTACGCAAACAAATAAATATGTTATTATGATACAAAGAGCAGTATCCGTACGGGTACTGCTACTTTGCATGTGACGTTTTTTTGAGTATATAAATTAAAAAGGAGATTTCGAATGAAGGGTATTATTTTAGCAGGTGGTTCCGGTACAAGACTGTATCCACTGACAAAAGCTGTTTCTAAACAGATCATGCCTGTATATGACAAACCAATGATCTACTACCCGCTGTCTACACTGATGCTGGCAGGTATCCGTGAGATCCTGATCATCTCTACACCAAGAGATCTGCCTGTATTCCAGGAGCTTTTCGGAACAGGTGAGCAGCTTGGCCTTGAGATGCACTATGCAATTCAGGAATATCCAAGAGGACTGGCTGATGCGTTCCTGATCGGTGAGGAGTTTATTGGCAATGACAGCGTTGCACTGGTACTGGGAGATAACATCTTCTACGGACAGAGCTTCTCTAAAGTACTGAAGAATGCAGCTGAGAGAAAAGAAGGTGCTACAATCTTCGGATACTATGTAAGAGATCCAAGAGAGTACGGTGTAGTTGAGTTTGATGAGAACGGTAAAGCTCTTTCTATCGAGGAGAAACCGGAGAATCCAAAATCTAATTATGCAGTTCCTGGTCTTTACTTCTATGACAATGATGTAGTAGAGATCGCTAAGAACGTAAAACCATCTGCACGTGGTGAGATTGAGATTACTTCTATTAATAATGAGTATTTAAGAAGAGGTACTCTGCATGTTGAGACATTGGGACGTGGCTTCGCATGGCTGGATACAGGAAATCATGATGCACTGCTTGATGCTGCAGATTTCGTAGCTGCATTCCAGAAACGCCAGGGCCTTTACATTTCCTGCATCGAGGAGATCGCTTACAAACGTGGTTTCATCACAAGAGAGCAGCTGGTTGAGCTGGCTCAGCCACTCTTAAAAACAGCTTATGGTCAGTATCTGATGATGATCGCTGAAGGATTATGATCAGAGCATCTGAGGACCGATTCAAGAGATAGAGCCATACAGCCACAGGCTGACATGGTGACAGTTAAAGGAGAGTATCATGGGAAAAATTACAGTTGAAACATGTGAGATCGAGGGACTGAAAGTCATTACCCCAACCGTATTCGGTGATTCTCGCGGTTACTTCATGGAAACCTATAACTATAACGACTACAAAGAAGCCGGAATCGATATGGAGTTCGTTCAGGACAACCAGTCTGCATCCAAGAAAGGCGTTCTTCGTGGACTGCATTTCCAGATCAACTTCCCACAGGACAAACTGGTTCGTGTGGTAGTTGGTGAGGTTTTTGACGTTGCAGTAGATCTTCGTCCAGGTTCCGAGACATTTGGAAAATGGTATGGAGTTCGTCTGTCTGCAGAGAACAAAAAGCAGTTCTTTATTCCAAAGAACTTTGCACATGGCTTTATCGTACTTTCTGATTATGCTGAGTTTGCATACAAATGTACTGATTTCTATCATCCAAACGATGAGGGTGGTCTCCTCTGGAGCGATCCTGAGATCGGTGTAGAATGGCCAATGCCGGAAGGTATGACCGCTGCTGACCTTACAATTTCTGATAAGGATCAGAAATGGGGAGGAATCAGTTCTTACAAAAAAGCATGAGACAGATCATGAAGAACTAAAGGAAGTTGTAACCCTATGTCAATCAAACAGAAAGTAACCACGCTGCCTCGTGAGCTCTATCAGAACAGAGCTCTGATCTTTCAGCTGGCGAAAAATGATTTTAAAACAAAATATGCAGGATCCTATCTTGGAATCATCTGGGCTTTTATCCAGCCGATCATTACCGTTCTTGTGTACTGGTTTGTATTCTCCGTTGGATTAAAAGCAGGAAAAGCCAATGACTATCCTTTTGTTATCTATCTGGTAACAGGTATCGTTCCATGGTTTTTCTTCCAGGATGCACTGAATGGTGGTACCAATGCGCTGGTAGAATACAATTACCTGGTTAAGAAGGTAGTATTCAAGATCACTATTCTTCCTATGGTGAAGGTGATCTCTGCACTCTTTGTCCACATGTTCTTTGTACTTGTGGCACTGGTGCTGTGCTGCTGCTTTGGCTACTGGCCATCTGTTGCACTGATCCAGATCGTATATTATTCTTTCTGCGTGTTTGCATTCTCTCTGGCGCTTTGCTATGCGACCAGTGCAATCGTAGTATTTTTCCGTGATCTGACCCAGATCATCAACATTGTTCTTCAGGTGGGAATCTGGATGACCCCGATCATGTGGGACATCCGTATGCTGGAAGACCATCCGAGAGTGATGCAGCTGTTCAAGCTGAATCCGATCTATTACATCGTTACCGGTTACAGAGACGCTTTTCTTGCTCATAACTGGTTCTTCGAAAGATGGAAATGGACCATCTATTTCTGGGTAGTTACATTCGCGATCCTTCTCTTAGGCGTGAAGATCTTCAAACGTCTGAAGGTACATTTTGCGGATGTGCTGTAATCAGCAGAGGAAACTTTTGAGGAGAAGATAAGAACATGTCAGATATTGCTATTTCAGTAAATGATGTCAGCAAGATGTACAAACTCTATGACAAACCCATCGATCGACTGAAAGAGTCACTGGGTCTGTCAAAGCAGAAGAAGTACAAAGAGCATTATGCACTGGATCACGTAGGCTTTCAGGTGGGAAAGGGTGAAACAGTCGGCATCATCGGAACCAACGGTTCCGGAAAATCCACTATTCTGAAAATCATTACCGGTGTACTGAATCCAACCGGCGGAGAGGTGATCGTAGATGGTCGTATCTCTGCTTTGCTGGAGCTGGGTGCCGGATTCAATATGGAGTATACCGGACTTGAGAATGTGTACCTGAACGGTACTATGATCGGATTCTCCAGAGAAGAGATTGATGCGAAACTGGACGATATTCTGGCTTTTGCCGATATCGGTGATTTCATCAATCAGCCTGTAAAAACCTATTCCAGCGGTATGTTCGTTCGACTGGCTTTTGCTGTTGCGATCAATATCGAGCCGGAGATCCTGATCGTTGATGAGGCTCTTTCCGTAGGAGATGTTTTCTTCCAGGCAAAATGCTTCCGTAAATTTGAAGACTTCAAAAAAGACGGAAAAACCATTCTTTTTGTAAGCCATGACCTGGGCAGTATCAGTAAGTACTGTGACCGTGTTGTTCTTCTGAACAAGGGTCATAAACTGGCCGAGGGTGCACCGAAAGAGATGGTAGATCTCTATAAGAAAGTGCTTGTTGGACAGGCAGGAGAGGCACTGGCTGCTCTGGAAGAGGGAGAAGATTCTGCAACTGCGGCGATAGAGGCACCGGAAGTGAAAGATGTGAAAGATCCTTCCACAGGCTGGCTGAAGCCGTTCCCGTTAAATCCGCAGCAGCTGGAATATGGAGACAGAAAGGGTGAGTTTGTTGACTTTGCCATTGTAGACGCAGCCGGCAACTACACCAATACAATTGAAAAGAATACTACATTCAAGATCATGGCCAAGGTTCGTTTCAATGACTTCGTACAGGAGCCGATTATTGCCTACACATTCAAAAATGTGCATGGCACTGAAATCACCGGAACCAATACCATGTATGAGAAGATGGATTTGAGACCTTGTAAGTCTGGTGATGAAGTCATCGTTACCTTTACACAGGAGATGAACCTGCAGGGTGGTGAGTATCTTCTTTCCCTTGGATGTACCGGATTCAAAGAGGGTGAGTTTACGGTATACCACCGTCTCTATGACATCTGCAATATCACCTGTATTTCCAGCAAGAACACTGTTGGATATTATGATATGAATTCAGATGTTACTCTGAAGTATCTGGATGAGTAAACAGTTAATGAGCGTGATTCGATTGAATCACGCTCTTTCTTTTGTAAAAGAGTCCGATTGTCAGAGGCTGACAAGAGACTTCTCTTGCCACCCAAACAGGGACGATTTCTTGTAAAGGTGTTGTTTTAGTGTCATTTTGGTGATAAAATATGTCAGTCTATAACTATTACAGTGGAGTAGTCTGCTGTTGAATAAATAAGCTAAGAGGAGAGACATGTATGAAGGAAACCATAGGAAAAATCAGCCTGGATTATACATACTATCCGGGGGAAGACCTGTATTCTGACGGTGCGGTTGAGGATGAACTTCTTTCTATTGCAAAAGAATATGAGGAATCGCAGTGGAATCAGGTGATCGCAGAGCGAAAAAGCTGGCCCATCCTTTACCATTTTTCTCATGTTCGTCAAAATATCGTAAGCTGGCTTCCAATCTCGAAGGAAGACAGAGTACTGGAGATTGGTTCCGGCTGTGGAGCAATCACAGGTGCCCTTGCTGCGAAAGCTGCTTCTGTTACCTGTGTGGAACTTTCCAGAAAGAGAAGTCATATCAATGCCTATAGAAATCAGCAATGTGACAATGTTGAGATTCTGGTAGGTAATTTTCAGGATATTGAAAAAACGATCGGCACCTATGATGTGATCACACTGATCGGTGTATTTGAATATTCCAACGGATACATCGGAAGCGACCAGCCTTTCGTAGATATGCTGCGTACCATTCGAACACATCTGGCTCCGGGAGGCAGACTGGTGATCGCCATTGAAAACCGTCTGGGACTCAAGTACTGGTCCGGCTGTACAGAAGATCATACAGGTACCTGGTTTGAAGGTCTGGAAGATTATCCGAAAACCAGCAGTGTACATACCTTCTCCCGTAAAGAGATGGATCAGCTTGTAAAAGAAGCAGGTGGTCTTTCTTATAGAATGTATTATCCATATCCGGATTATAAGTTCCCGATGCAGATCTTTTCAGATGAGCGTCTGCCAAAGGAAGGGGAACTGAAGGAATTACGCTATAATTTTGATCGCAGCCGTATGGTGCTCTTTGATGAGATCAGGGTCATGGATTCGCTGATCCGCAATGACCTGTTCCCGGTATATTCCAACTCCTACCTGCTGGTCCTTACCAGGGAAGAGACAGAACTTCCGGAAGAGCATTGTATCTATGCGAAATATTCCAATGAGAGAGCAGATGCTTTCTCTACCAGAACAGAGATCTGGAATACAAAAGAGGGGGAGAAGGAGGTCAGAAAACTTCCGGCATCTCCTGAAAGTGAGAAATTTGTTGAGGATCTGTATACCACTTATCAGAGGCTGCAGGCTTTGTACCAGAATGCCGGTGTACAGATGAATCGATGCGAACCATATACAGGCGGTGTAAAACTGGCATTCTGCCAGGGGATGACTCTGGAAGAAGAGCTGGATCAGATGCTTTTGAAGGGACAGATCAGTGAGATCATCGCCCGCATGAAGTCCTTGATTGGAATCTTCAGGAATGCAGCTACGGTTCCTTTCTGTATGACAGAAGAATTCCGTAAGGTCTTTGGAGAGGCTTCCTTTGGACGAGAGCTTCTGTGTCCTCCTGTATGCAATATCGATCCGGTTTGCAGTAATCTGATCAGAAGAGAAAACGGCTGGGAGATGCTGGATTATGAGTGGAGTTTTTCCTTCCCTGTTCCGGTAGAGTATCAGATCTTCCGTCTTCTGCATTATTATCTGTATACAAGTACAGCAAGGGATGCACTGCAGGAGCTGGATCTGTTCAGCGAAGCCGGCATACTGCCGGAAGAGATTCCTGTGTTTGAAGAGATGGAGAAGCATTTCCAGCAGTATATTCAGACCGGCCGTGTTCCTATGAGGGATATGTACGATGAGATCTCACCGGGAGTCTGCTTTGATCAGAAATCGTTAGCTGCCATCCAGAGAAAACAGGATGCCAGAAAGATTCAGGTATATGTGGATCAGGGACAGGATTTCTCAGAAGACAATTCCTGGCATATAAACACCGAGGATGGTGTATTTGAGGGACTGATCGATCTGCCGGAGCACACGGTCCGTCTTCGTATTGATCCATGCGAAGAGAACTGTGTCGTTGAGCTGAAAGAATACAAGCTGACAGACGGAAGAGAAGAACTTCCGCTTCCGGTGATCTGTACCGGAAAGGTTCTTTATGAAAATGCCTACTATTTTACAGATGCTGATCCGTACTTCCTCATCGATGTACCGGAGGGACAGAAGCAGATGAAGCTGTCTGTGAAGATCCATTATCTTGGAAATGGTGGTCTGCATCCGGTCGGAAAACTCATGGGAATCCAGTCTGACATGCAGGCACAGATCTCTGCACTTTCCGGACAGACACAGCAGCTGTCGCAGAAGCTCCGGTCTGATGCGGCAGAGATGGATGCCGTAAAACGAGAGAACGAAGCTCTGAAAGCAGAACTTGTCTGGATGAAGGAAAAGATCAGACAGATGGAAAACACAAAGGTTTGGAAGGCGTACAGCCGTATTAAAGGGAATAAATAAAATGAGTGATTTTTTATCAAGCGTAGATGTAAAACAGATAGTATTCGAAGATCGTGTCAGATTTCTGATTGACGGCTGGGCTTATATTCCGGGTTGTAAGGATTTTACCGTAACGATCGTATCTGATCAGGGGGACGTGATCCCTGCTGAGGTGAAGTATAAAGCCCGTCCGGATCTGGTAGCGGCTCTTGGAGTGGAAGATCTTTCCGAGACTCCGGGCTTTACTCTCTGGATCGATAACCTGCCTTCTTATTTCACTGTGAAGACATGGGATGTAATGTTAAAGGCCGGTCCGATCTGGCAGTCCATGTATCAGGGTACAGGAGAGGACTGGAAAGAGGAGTATGAAACACTTGTTTACCGCTATAATGTGGAACGGATGGACATGCTGGGTCAGATGGTTGTCATCCAGGGCTGGGCAGTGGATCTCTTCCATGAGAAGGCAATGCAGATCCGTATTCTGGATGATAAGGGGAATGAGATCCATTTCCGCAATCAGCCGGTTGTCAGACTGGATGTCAATAAGGGTCTGAAGGAAAATTGTGATCTGGAGAATGAACAGTGTGGATTTAACCTGACCATCAAGAAGGATGATTGTAAAACACCGAATCTCTATCTGGAACTGAAGAATGAAGACATCAGTGTTACTGAAGTTTTCGATATGAAGCAGTTTTTTGCGGCTCACTCTAAAACAGCCAGATTAAAAGAGGCTCTTAAAGATAAAGAGGCCAACCGAGAGCTGATCCGTGAGAAGGGCATGTCAGAATTTATCAATTATCTGAGATGCCAGATGGACCCGTTCTACGCAGATTATTCCATGTGGGTGAGAAGCCACAGGGTTGGAAAATCTGTATTGAAACGGCAGAGTGAGAAACGCTGGAAATATGAGCCAAAGATCAGTATTGTGATTCCGCTCTATAATACACCACTGGGATACCTGAAAGAGCTGATGGATTCCCTGGTAAAACAGTCCTACCGTAATATTGAGATCTGTCTGGCTGACGGAAGTACCGTTGATGCCACTGGAAAATATATCAAACGTCATTATGGAAAAGATACCCGTGTACTGTATCAGCGTCTGAAAGAGAACAAGGGTATTTCCTGGAATACAAACCAGGCCATCGCCATGGCATCCGGCGACTTTATCATGTTGTCCGATCATGACGATGTGCTGGAGCTGAATGCTGTTTATGAGATCGTGAAAGCCATCAACACTGATCCGAAGAAGGTTGATATTGTATATACCGATGAAGACAAGGTTACAATGGATGGCAAAAATTACTTTGAGCCGAACTTTAAACCGGATTTCAACCTGGATTTCTTCAGAAGCAGCAATTATATCTGTCATATCTTTGCGGTGCGAAGGAGTGTTCTGGATGAGGCAGGACTCTTCCGCTCAGAGTATGACGGTGCACAGGATTTTGATCTGATCCTTCGCTGCACAGAAAAAGCGAATATCATTAAGCATGTTCCGAAGGTTCTCTACCACTGGAGAAGCCATCCGGCTTCCACTGCTGAGAATCCGGACAGCAAGATGTATGCATTTGAAGCAGGCCGTAAGGCACTTCAGGAACACTTTAATCGTCTGGGCATTAAAGCCCAGGCTTACAGAACAGATGTGTTTGGAAGATACAGAAGCGAATATGAGTTGCTTGGCAATCCGATGATCTCTATCATTATCCCGAACAAAGACCATATTGATGATCTGGACAAATGCCTTTCCTCCATCTATGAGCTGAGTACCTATAAGAATTTTGAGATTGTGGTCGTTGAGAATAACTCTACGGATGAGGAAACCTTCCGATACTATGAGCAGATCAAAGCGGTTCACAGCAACATCAATGTGATTACCTGGAAAGAGGGTTTCAACTATGCAGCAATCCACAACTTTGCAGTTCCGTTCTGCAAGGGAGAGTATCTGCTGCTTCTCAACAACGATACTTCCATCATCACTCCGGACTGGATGGAGAAGATGCTGCAATATGCGCAGCGTGAGGATGTGGGGGCTGTTGGTGCGAAACTTTACTTCCCGGATGATACCGTTCAGCATGCCGGTGTGATCATCGGCCTTGGTGGTGTGGCAGGACATATTTTCTCAGGAACACCACGTGTAGAGTATGGTTACCAGGCAAGACTGATCAGTGCCCAGGATCTTTCTGCTGTTACAGCAGCATGCATGATGATGCCAAAGGCTGTCTATGAGGAAGTTGGCGGTTTTGATGATCGTTTTAAAGTAGCCTTTAATGATGTGGATCTTTGTATGAAGATCCGTTCCCTGGATAAAAAGATCGTTTTCACCCCATATGTGGAGCTCTATCATTATGAGTCCAAGTCACGAGGAAAAGAAGAAGAGACTGCTTCAAAGATGGAGCGCTTCCATAGTGAGATCGAGCTGTTCAGTAAGAAATGGCCGGAGATCCTGAAAAACGGAGACCCGTACTATAGCGTGCATCTGGCATTGGATAACGGAAATTGCACATTAAGAAAATAAAGAATTCGGAGGATGTTAATTTGGAAAAGGATATTGCAGTTGTAGAACGCGAGCGATTTGATCTGTCAGCGCCCGGAAGATATATCATTCAGGGAACCTGGAGGAGAGAAGCCGAGATCGAAGCATATCTGGATCAGAGAAAGATCGAAGCGGATGTGGCCATTCGTGATTCCCTGAATTCCTTTGAGCGTGTGATCGCGTTGGAAGGCACTGCGCTGAAAAGGGTAACGGTTTCAGTGGAACTGCCTGAAGATACAAAAGCATATAAAAAACTGAATATTTACGCAGTAGAGAATGGAAAGAAAAAGATCTGGTATACCAATTCAGCAAAAAAACTTGCTGCTGCCATGGGAAGACCGCAGGAATATCTGGAATATGTGGAGGTTTCTCCGGCAACAGGAGCCGCTTATGTCAGTGGCTGGGTGGCATATCCGGAAGAGGTACAGATCGCAGCATTTGACATGAAAAACCACAGATTAGCTGCTGAGGTTCGCTGGACGGAGCGTGTGGACGTGGCAGAGATGTTTGAAGAAACCAAGATCTGTTCAAAATGTGGTTTTTATATTGAATTGGAAGATCCGTCCATCAGAAAATTTAAACTGATCTTCCGTTCCGGCCACAAGATGAGGGGCCGCCTGCTTTCCCTGAAGAAGGCAGACATTCTTGCTGATAAGGCTGGAAAACTGACAGAGAAAGGTTTCCGCTATATTCGTACCTACGGTACTTCCGGTCTGCAGAAAACCGTGAAGAAGGGGGTCAATAAATTCAGAAACCGTAATATGATCCCGGCACCATATCCTACTTATCTGGCACATCATCTGCCAAAGGAGGCGGAGCTTGCTGAGCAGAGAAAGGCAGTTTTTGAGTACAGTCCTCTGATGAGTATCGTGGTTCCGCTCTATAAGACACCGGAAGATCTGCTGGAAAAGATGGTGGAGTCCGTACAGGCACAGACTTACGTAAACTGGGAGCTCTGTCTCTCTGACGGAAGCGGAGCAGATTCTCCAATCGCAGATGTTCTTGCAGAACTGGCCGCTTCTGATGCGCGTATCAAAGTGATCGCTCATGATGAGCCGCTGAAGATCTCTGAGAATACCAATGCAGCTATTGAAGCTGCATCCGGCGACTATATTGTATTCATGGATCATGATGATGAGCTGACACCACATGCTCTGTATGAGAATGTAAAGATGCTCAACGAACATCCGGAATATGAGCTGATCTATTCTGATGAAGATAAGATGAACATGGACGGAGACAGCTTCTATGAGCCTGCATTTAAACCGGACTTTAATCAGGATCTTCTGACTACCGTAAACTATATCTGCCATCTTTGTGTTGTAAAACGCAGCATTATTGATCAGGTGGGTATGCTTCGCCCTGAGTATGACGGCGCGCAGGATTATGACTTTATCCTTCGTGCCACAGAAGCGGCAGGCCGCGGAAAGATCGGTCATGTGGCTAAGATCCTCTATCACTGGAGATGCCACCAGGATTCCACATCTGAGAATCCGGAGAGCAAGCTGTATGCTTTTGATGCAGGAAGAAGAGCCATCCAGGCACACTTTGACAGAATCGGTGTTCCGGCAAAGGTTACTGACGGACAGTTTTTAGGACTCTACAGAACAAAATTCCTGTGGGAGGAGAAACCGCTGATCTCCATTCTGATCCCGAATAAGGATCATACAGAAGATCTGGATCGTATCATCAGTTCAATTGAGGAGAAATCCACTTACAGAAATTACGAGTATATCATTATTGAGAATAACTCCGATCAGCCGGAGACATTCGAGTACTATAAGAAGCTGGAGGCTGGGAATCCAAAAGCCCATGTTGTGTACTGGGAGGAGGGATTCAATTACTCTGCCATCAATAACTTCGGTGCCAGGTTCGCAAAAGGAGACTACCTCCTTCTTCTGAACAACGATACAGAGATCATCAACCCTGACTGTCTGGAAGAGCTTCTTGGATACTGTATGCGCGATGAAGTCGGCGCGGTTGGTGCAAGACTCTATTATGAGGATGATACCATCCAGCACGCAGGTGTTGTTCTTGGATGGGGAGGTGTAGCAGGTCACTGCTTCGTACAGCAGCTCAGAAGTGCTACCGGTTACTGCCACAGAATCATTGAGGCACAGGACTACAGTGCCGTTACAGCTGCCTGCATGATGGTGAAGAGAAAAGCCTTCGATGAAGTAGGCGGACTGACAGAAGAGCTGGCAGTTGCCTTCAATGATATTGACTTCTGTATGAAACTGGGTGCCGCAGGATATCTGATCGTTTATAACCCATATGCAGAGCTCTACCATTACGAGTCTAAATCCAGAGGTCTGGAGGATACTCCTGAGAAGATCATGCGTTTCCAGAAGGAGATTGCGACCTTCCACAAATACTGGTCAGAGAATCTGAAAGCGGGAGACCCAATGTATAATCCAAACCTGACCATGATCAGTCAGGACTTCTCGTTAAAGAGAAAAAGTGAATTCTAATTGTAAATATATTTTTATAAACAGAATTTAAAGTGAGGTTACTATGTTACATAGAAAAGATGGTGTACATTCCGGAGAGGGAATCTGGTACAGAAAAAGAGGCGGGGTCCTTGTCCTCATTCTGTTTTGGGCAGTGATGTTTCTGATCTGCCGTCCATTCGGAAAAGACACCGGATTTCAACAGGAAATAAAGAGCTATTGCAGTCAGGAGATGACTGTGACGGGAAATGCTGATCAAAATACAGTAATCGAGCAGGAATTCACGGGAAAATATAGTAATCTGAAGGGGATTGATTTTACATCTGCCACGAGTGGCCGTGTAAATGAAGGAAAACTGAAGGTTACACTGACCGATCTTGACAGCGGAAAGCAGGTCTGTACAGAGGAGCTGGATGTTGCAGAGATGCCGGATTGTAACTGGGTTTCTGTTCAGTTTCCGGAGATTCCGGATTCTAAGGGGAAACATTATCAGTTGTCTTTCTCTTCCGATTCCAAAGAAGATTCCTGCATTATCTTAATGGGAGCTGAGTCAAAAACACTTGAGCCTGCAAAGGTCAACAATGTCCTGGCGGAGCAGCCTTTACGTCTTTCCATGAAGTATCATGATACGCACTATACATGGGTAAGGCTTTTGGTATGGCTTTTGGTATGCATTCTGTCCTTTGTAATGCTGTTTCTGATCGATGGTGCCAATGAAAGATCATTCCTGGTGCTTGCAATTACTTTTGGTGTGTTATTTGCCTGCTTTACCCCGTTCCCATATGTTCTGGATGAAAGTGCCCACTTCTTCCGTTCCTATCTGATCGCCAACGGGAATTTTGTGGATGACATCAATGAGAATGGGCAGATCGGTGGAGAAGTATCCGTAAACTATGATGATACTGTTTGTGAGCTGCTGAATATTGACCGGGTTCTGTATGATCATGACAACTGGATGGCAAGATACAGTAAGGAAAAAGAGTTTTTTGTAAATCCTTATATGTCCTCCTACAATCCGATCAACCACCTTCCGGGTGCGGTAGGATTGAAGATTGCCATGCTGTTGCATCTTCCGATCCTGTACTGCATCCTGCTTGGACGACTTGCCACATTGGCAACATTTGTTACACTGGCCTATCTTGCGATCCGAAAAGCAAAATACTATAAGCGTCTGTTCTTTATGGTTGCCATGGTGCCTATGACCATGTATCTGGCAGGTTCTTTTTCTGCGGATCCGTTATTGATCTCTTCAGCGATGCTGTTTACATCTATCTGTCTGAAGTATCGTTTCGAGCCGGATCAGACGATCTGCAGACATGAACTGATTCTGATGTTACTGAGTGTGAGCGTTCTCTCGGCATCAAAATATCTGATCTATGTGCCGGTATTGCTTCTCTTCTTTATGATTCCGAAGCGATGCTTCCGTGGCAGAAAAAAGTATCTGTTTGAGCTCATTGCAGCGGTAGTGATCATGGCTGTATTTGCTCTCTCTGCGATCTGGCTCTTAAAGCAGTTCAGCTATGTGGAAGACAGAAACGGTCATGTAAGCGTCAGTGAGCAGATCCACTTTCTGCTGTCCAATAAGCTGGTTGGCCTTGGCTATCTTGCAAAAGGATTCTTTGACACGCTCTTCAGAAACCTTGGATGTATGAACTTCCAGAATATTGAGATTGAAGTACTTCGCCAGTTCGACATTATTGCCTTCGCAGTGATGGGATTCGGAACGATCTGTGAAGAAAAGAAATATGCTTTTTCCAATGATCGTGAACGGTATATTTTCTCGGCAAAGATGCTGTGTATGGTATGCATCATATATGCCATGACAGTAGGTGCTCTCTATCTGGGATTTACTCCTGTCGGAAGTAATTATGTGGATGGTGTGCAGGCAAGATATCTGTTGCCTGTTATGCCGATTTTCCTGATCGGTCTTTCCGGTTTATGTACGGTAAAACATGAGATACAGAGACTGGATGAAAAAATCGCATTCTTTTCCATTCTTGCCTGTCTGAACGGAATCTGCGGAATACTTCTGATCGCTTTTGCCTGACAGGGACGGCGGTCAGCACTAACGAAATAAGGATATGCAGCAAATTGAAGGGATTCGGTTTGCTGCATTTTT
>JAKSRN010000190.1 GCA_024403585.1 Lachnospiraceae bacterium
AATTTTCTATAAGGCAAAAAGACAGGTACAAAAGGTTGACATAGAATGTCAACCTTTTGTACCTGTCCCCATAAGTTGCACTTAACCTTCTTTAAATCTTGTCAGGAACTGTTTTGTACGCTCCTGTTTCGGATTCTCGAACAGCTCTTTTGACTCGCCCTGCTCAAGAATATATCCGTTGTCCATGAAGATTACATGGTTGGATACATCTCTTGCAAATGCCATCTCATGTGTAACGATGATCATTGTCATCTTCTGATCAGCCAGTCCCTTGATAACCTTCAGAACCTCTCCTGTCAGCTCAGGATCCAGAGCTGAAGTCGGCTCATCAAAGCAGAGGATATCCGGTTTCAGGGCAAGTGCTCTTGCGATGGCAACTCGCTGGCACTGTCCTCCGGACAGCTGATGCGGATAGTTGTTCATACGATCCTTCAGACCCATCTGAGTCAGAAGATCTTCTGCTTCCTTACGGATCTCAGCCATGATCTTTTTCTTATTTGCTTTAAAATCAGGACTCTTCTTTGCCTGGAGCTCACGGGCCAGCATTACATTGCCAAGAGCGGTATACTGCGGGAACAGGTTAAAGGACTGGAATACCATACCGAAGTGAAGTCTGTTCTCGCGGATCGCAGCCTCCTGAACGGTGCTGGCATTGTTTCCGTCAAAAAGTGTCTTTCCGTTTACCTTGATGGTTCCTGCACTTGGAGTCTCCAGAAAGTTCAGGCAGCGGAGCAGAGTTGTTTTTCCGCTTCCGGAGGATCCGATAATGGAAAGAACCTGACTTTTCTCTAATGAAAAACTGATATCCTTCAGAACTTCTGTGCGTCCGAAGGTTTTACCAAGATGTTCTACCTCTAAAACAGCCATAATTGTTCCCCCTTCCTTATCTGAAGAATTCCATCTTCTTCTCAAATCTGCCAAGTGCAATAGTTACGATACCGTTGAAGATCAGGTAGTAGAAAGCGGTGAAGAACATCGGCCAGATTGCTCCGGAGATACCCTGTGAACCTTTCATGAATGCCTGACCTGCCCAGATGACCTCCTGAAGAGCGATGATACGGGCCAGGGAAGTATCCTTAACCAGTGTCAGGATCTCATTGGAGATAGGAGGAAGAATTCTCTTCACCATCTGAAGAAGCTTAACACGGAAGAAAATCTGTGATTTTGTCATACCAAGGACCAGACCTGCCTCATCCTGTCCAACAGGGATACTCTGGATACCGCCACGGAAGATCTCAGAGAAATAGCAGGAATAGTTAAAGATAAATGCTACTGCAGATGCAGCAAAACGACCGCCTTCTCCGCCGCCCCAGATTGGTTTGCCAAGAACAAGACCCGGGAAGTAGAAGATGATCAGAAGCTGGATCATAAGCGGTGTTCCACGAACGATCCAGATAATAAGCTTAAAAAAGATCTGTACCGGTTTGATCCGAGACATGGTTCCAAAAGAGATCAGCAAACCCAAAGGTGCTGCACCGATCAATGTAATGATAAATAATTTCAAAGTCTGCAGAAAGCCGATGTTCAGAGAATGAAGAACGACCGGTAACTGCTGAAGAAACAGTTCCATATACTATTACCCTTCCTCTTTCTATACACAGTGATCTTATGTATAAACGAATCGTGAGAAACCCCATACGGAGTTTCTCACGCTAAAAAATCAACTCAATTTCAGATGGAGATCATTATTTGATCAGAGCTGCCTGTACTTTGTAAGTATCAGCAATTTTCTCCATTGTTCCGTCTTCCATAGATGCTTTGAAGAAGTCGTTGCAAGCTGCTGCCAGATCAGATCCTTTACGGAATCCAACACCGTACTCCTCAGCGTTCAGAGCAACTGTATAAGTAAGATCAGCATAGCTTGTTCCCTCTCCTACCATTGCTGCTGCCATCAGGGAATCGATGATAGCTGCATCAGCTGTACCGGAAGCGATCTCCATCAGAGCGTTTGCCTGGTTGGATACTGGTGTGTAGTTCAGCTCATTCTCCTCTGCCATATCCTCTCCTGCAGAACCAGCCTCAACTGCGAAGCTCAGGTCTTTCAGGCTTGCAACATCCTGATATTTGTCAGCTACATCAGCTTTAACAATAACTACCTGTGCATTGTTCAGGTAAGCATCTGTACACTCCATAGAGGACTTAACCTCATCTGTCAGAGTCATTCCGTTCCATACACAGTCGATGGAACCACTGTCCAGCTCAAGAATCTTGTTATCCCAGTCAATCTCCTGGAACTCAACATTCACACCCAGGCTCTCAGCAAATGCTGTTGCCAGATCTGCGTCAAATCCAATCCAGTTTCCGTCAGCATCTTTGTAATCCATTGGCTCGAAATCTGTAACACCAACAACCAGAGTACCTTTCTCCTGGATCTTCTCGATCTCGGAATCAACTTCCTCTGCCTCATCAAGAGTCTCATTAAGAGCCTCCTGCATCTCTTTATCAGCCTCTTCCAGAGCCTCTCCCATTTCCTGCTGCTCTTCTTCTGTTGGAGGTTCAAGATTTTTCTGTCCACATGCAGTCATGGAAACTGCCATAGCACCAACTAACATCATTGCTAAAACTCTTTTTTTCATTGTTACTATTCTCCTTCACTCAAAATATATTTCCTTCAAAAAATCCGTGGTACACGGACACGATATCATACTATCAGTTTACCATGGTAAAGTCAACCCTAATCTTGTCATATCTTTCCATTGCTTTATCGCTTTAAATCTGTTATTATAAACAGGCAAAAGTTCATATTAAATCTATCAGTATCCTTATGGATTTAAAGGAAAACAGGTGAGAATCCTGTACACCGCCAATGCTGTATTAGAGGAGTCCTGCTTCATGATGTCACTGGAACATTTTCCGGGAAGGCGAAACAGGGTGTTGATGCTTAAGTCAGAACACCAGCTGAATAGATTGCACGCGATGCGCAGAATAATACACGATGCAGAAGTGTATTTGTTCGGGCGCATTTTCTTTTTGTTAACGGGAGTTTCTGCAGGCATTTTCAACTGTGCGGACAACTCCGTTGATCGAAAAGATTCATTATATTATTCATAGGAGGGCACATATGAACAATTCAGGACTTCTTGAGCGTGTATTCAAGCTCAAAGAAAACAACACAACTGCCGGCAAAGAAATTCTGGCAGGACTTACAACTTTCATGGCTATGGCTTATATCCTGGCCGTTAACCCAAGTATCCTTTCTGCAGCAGGCATGGATCCGAATGCTGTCATGGGTGCAACCGCACTGGCATCCGCCATCGGATGTCTGGTAATGGGCTTCCTTACCAATTATCCGTTTGCGCTGGCACCGGGTCTTGGAATTAACGCTTACTTTGCATTTACCATCTGTGGTGCAATGGGCTACAGCTACAAATTTGCTCTGTTTGCTGTATTTATTGAAGGTCTCATCTTTATCGTTCTGACTCTTTCCGGATTCAGAGAGCTGCTCACAAACAGCATTCCAATGTCCCTGAAACGTGCGATCTCAGCGGCAATCGGTCTCTTTATTGCATTTATCGGACTGCAGGGTGCAAACATTATTGTAAACAATGACAGTACGCTTGTGGGACTTGTTAACTTCCACAATTCCATCCATACAACAGGAATCACTGCAATCCTGTGTCTGATCGGCTTTATCGTTATCTGCATTCTTTCCCACAATGGTATCAAGGGTGCTGTTCTGATCGGTATGCTGCTCACATGGGTTCTCGGAATCGTTTGCCAGATGACAGGTGTCTATGTAGTTACCCCAGACGAAGGTTTTTATTCTCTGATCCCAAGCTTCTCCGGCTTCCAGTTTGCATCACTGGGAGCAAACTTCGGTGCCTGCTTCAATCTTGCAGGAATCAATGTGAAGCTGCTGGACGTTGTAGTCGTTGTATTTGCACTGCTTTACATGGATCTCTTTGATACCATGGGCTGTCTTGTAGGACTGGCAAGCCACGCAGGTCACATCGATGAAGAAGGAAATCTGCCAAAAGCAAAAGGCGCCCTTCTTTCCGATGCCATCGCAACCTGTACAGGTGCTGTTCTTGGAACTTCCACTACAACAACATTTGCAGAGAGTGCTGCGGGAATCGCTGCAGGCGGACGCACCGGTCTTACTGCTGTAACCACCGGTATCCTCTTCCTGGCAAGCCTTGTTCTTGCACCAATCTTCACAGCTGTTCCAGGTTTTGCAACAGCTCCTGCACTGATCTATGTTGGTTTCCTGATGCTGAGTGATATCCTGGACATCAATCTGAAGGATATCCTGGAAGGTGTTCCTGCTTTCATCTGTATTATGGCCATGATCCTCTCCTACAGTGTTTCTGATGGTATCGCTGCAGGTGTGATCACTTACACAATCCTGAACCTGCTCTCAGGCAAGAAGAAAGCGGTTAGTCCGATGCTGATCGTGCT
>JAKSRN010000191.1 GCA_024403585.1 Lachnospiraceae bacterium
AGAGATGACTTCCTACTGTGATGAATTCCTGATCCACGCAGTAGATGTAGAAGGAAAAGCATCCGGAATCGAAACTCCGCTGGCAGAGCTTTTATCAGGACTTGAAAACTTTCCGATCACCTATGCAGGTGGTGTGGGTAACTTCCAGGATCTGGAAGAACTGCGCCGGGCCGGAAAAGGACGTCTGGATGTGACGATTGGAAGTGCACTGGATCTCTTTGGAGGATCCATGGCGTTCGAAGAGGTACTGAAGGTTTGTGAGTAAAATTAAAAATGGCTGAGACACGAACTATGTCTCAGCCATTTTTATTCATTTACTTACTTTATAGTCTCCGGATCTTTTGATACAGAGGGACACTCTGTGTGACAGAGGGACACTCCGCGTGACAGAGGAACACTCCGTGTGACAACAGAACCGTCCCCATTTACAGCTCGCAGTTGTTTACTGTTCTTGGGAATGGCAGTACGTCACGGATGTTGCCCATTCCTGTCAGGTACATTACGCAACGCTCAAATCCAAGACCAAATCCGGAATGACGGGTTGTTCCGTATTTACGAAGATCTGTATAGAAATCGTATGTTGCAGGATCCAGTCCCAGCTCGTTCATTCTGTTTACCAGTTTTGTATAGTCTTCCTCTCTCTGGCTTCCACCGATGATCTCACCGATTCCAGGTACCAGGCAGTCCATAGCTGCAACAGTTTTTCCGTCCGGATTCTGTTTCATATAGAAAGCTTTGATCTCTGCAGGATAATCTGTTACGAATACAGGTCTCTTGAATACCTGCTCTGTCAGATAACGCTCATGCTCTGTCTGAAGATCTGCTCCCCAGCTTACTTTATAATCAAAGTTGTCATTGTTTTTCTCAAGGATCTCAATTGCCTCTGTGTAAGTTACACGGCCGAACTCAGATGTTGCTACATGGTTCAGACGCTCGATGAGGCCTTTGTCGATGAAGCTGTTGAAGAAGTTCATCTCTTCCGGAGCCTGCTCCATTACATATTTGATGACATATTTCAGCATAGCCTCAGCCAGCTCCATATTGTCTTCCAGATCTGCGAATGCTACCTCCGGCTCAATCATCCAGAACTCTGCTGCATGACGTGTTGTGTTGGAGTTCTCAGCACGGAATGTTGGTCCGAATGTGTAGATCTTACGGAATGCCTGTGCATAAGTCTCGCCGTTCAGCTGTCCGGATACAGTCAGGTTTGTTGGTTTGTTGAAGAAGTCCTGAGAGAAATCTACAGAACCATCCTCTTTCTTAGGGATGTTGTTCAGATCCATAGTTGTAACCTGGAACATCTCTCCTGCACCCTCACAGTCACTTCCTGTGATCAGTGGAGTATGTACATATACAAATCCTCTCTCCTGGAAGAATTTGTGGATTGCATAAGCTGCCAGAGAACGTACACGGAATACAGCCTGGAATGTGTTTGTTCTTGGTCTCAGGTGAGAGATAGTACGAAGGAACTCAAGGCTGTGTCTCTTCTTCTGCAGTGGGTAATCCGGTGCGGAAGGTCCTTCCACTGTTACGGTTGTAGCCTGGATCTCGAATGGCTGTTTTGCCTGAGGTGTTGCTACCAGCTGTCCCTCTACGATTACTGCTGCACCAACGTTCAGCTTGGAAATCTCCTGGAAGTTCTCCATCTCTCCATGATATACGATCTGAAGTGTCTCAAAGAAGGATCCGTCGTGCATTACCAGAAAACCGAATTTCTTGGAATCACGGATACTTCTGACCCATCCGCCTACACGGACGGTCTGATCCATATATTTCTCTGTCTCTTTATAGAGCTCTCTTACTGTAACTAACTGTTCCATTTTATTCTCCTTTATAAGTATTTCTCTTCTTTCTCTATCACATCATCAGAATGACACCTGATCAATATACAAGGCGTCTGCAGGTCAGATACAGATTTCCATACTGGCTGATCATCGCCTGTGCATCTTCCTTGGCAACTGCATAAGTGCCTCCATCTTCAGGATTATACAGCCATACGTTGTATACGTCAAATCCCAGAATCAGAGAAGTGCCTCCCTCAGACATTCTGGTCAGAACCGGACAGCCATGTGCCAGGAAATAGTACATATCACTGAGACTGCAACCTGACAGATTCCATACGGCATATTCGCTGCCTAATGCTTCCTGCATCTGTGCCTGATCCAGTACTCCGTTAAAGAGGACCGGATTCACCAGACTCGGATCGATCTTGGCAATATTCTCGTAATTACCACGCTCCCATACATAGCGGGACTCGTGATCCAGGACTACACCTACACAGGTATCCGCTATAGCAATTGCGTCCGCAGCCTCCTCACAGGTGGCCTGCAGGTGGCCTTTTCCATAAACAGTCCATGGTGCAGTCCAATCCGCTCCTGTATCCAGTTCCAGTTCACGGACTGTATCCTGATCCAGATATTGGGAATCCATGGCCAGCAGCTTGGAATTGCTTCCCTTGATGGTAAAGATCAGGAAGCTCTGGGTTCCCGCTCTGTCATCAACATCCAGGGTCAATTTCACTGTATCCCCATCCGGAATAATGTTGTTGATAATATTATCACTGTCTACCGGAACATAGATGCCGCCATCCGCACGGACCGCTCTCTTCAGTTCCACCAGACCGTCACTTTCTACGATACCGGTGATAAAGGTACTGCTCTGCTGGTACTCCTTTTCCACCTCTCCGGAGGCATTCTGGATCCTCAGATCGTACATGGCAAATACTTCTCGTCCTGCCGAATCCACTCCAATATCCGATTCTTTAGCCAGACCATAGATCACATCTTCATTGACATATCCCAGTACACGGATCTTCTCTCCTTCCGGAGCTGTAATGCCGGTACTGTTTCCGGTCTCCAGATTCATCACCTGTACATGTCTTGAATTACTGTATTCCATCTCCTGCATCCAGGCCAGATTTTTCTGTGTATCAGATACAGCAAAACAGTTGTCATCTACATGATCCACCAGAACCGTACTGCTTCCGTCTGTCAGATTGACCTGATAGAGACAATGGTTCAGATAGAAGTAGAACTGATCATGATCTACATGCGCCAGTCGGGACAGATCTTTCTGCATCGCCTCAAAGCTCACATCACACGGGATGAAGAGGACCTCTTCCGACATATTTCGATCCGCATAATAATGGTAAACCGAAATTCCCATCCGGCCTTCATGAACATCGGTGCTCATATATCCGTATACCACGTAGGAGATATCTCCTCCCTCAGATACAGAAGAAATACTGATCGCATGTTCATTATTCTCTGTACGGGCATCCAGATTTGCATTCTCTCTGAAACTGAAAACGCAGGAAGCTTTATGCGCACTTCGGTTATAAACCCACAGATCTCCTTCAATTACAAATGCTGTGATATAGGCACCGTTATTAGTCACATAATGAACGTCTTTACCTACAACACCCAGGTTGATACCGGAACCGATCATAACATTCAGGGTTGGATCAAAGATCTGTGTTGCGGTTCTTTCAAAGTCCAGAAGTACAACCTTTCCCAGTTTGATACGCATACGGTAGAATTCATTGACTGAATAGTACTCCATATGCCCTTCTTCATCCTGAGCATTAACCAGATAAGACTGGGTCAGACTGCAGGTCATATCATTCAGCTCCCGGATCACCGGAACGGCTCTTCTTACGATAGAAGGTGACAGATTACCCCAGGTGATCTGCTTTCTTCCTGAATGGATATTGACACTGTGAATACTGCTGTTGGAATAAGCATCCTGCGGCTCAAGATTATTGATCTCTGCATCAGTCAGCGTGCCAAAAAGACAGTTTTCATAGAAATCCCGTATATAATCCAAATACAGTGAAACGCTTGTATTACTTCTCTGAAGGATTCTTGTATAGTAATACACGGTCTTTCCGTTTTCCAGCGAAACTGTAAATTTCAGCATATATTCCTGATCCAGAAGGATCGGATTACCGATCTGGAATGTAGAAGTAAGGATCCCCTCCTCTTCAGTGAGATTCTTGATCATTCCGTTTTCCACAAGAGTAGCATCCATGAGAGATGTTACTTCGTAATCGATTCCCTGGACCTTATTATCATAAAGCTTCACCTCAAAAGAGACCGTACGGTCACCGGTGATCGGCGTCAGCGAATCACGGACTGTCGCCTTATTCAATTCCTCCAGATATCCGTTCAGCGGATTTACCCTGGTCCCCTCCACATTCATGTACATGATCGGAAGAGTCGGCGTTGTCAGTGCTCTGGTTTTTTTTGTCTCTTTATGATTTAATATAGTAGAAAAAAACAAGACAGCTGCGATAAAAATCCCAGCCAGTATCATTATTTTTAATACGATTTTTTTCATACGATTACTCCCCTGTATTTTCG
>JAKSRN010000192.1 GCA_024403585.1 Lachnospiraceae bacterium
TGCCTCTTCCCCAAGAGCACGGCGTATTTTCATTTAGGATTGGAATTCACTTTTTAGGATATTGGAATTATAGCATACATAATTTTATGCTGGAAGCCCCCTAGGGGGATGATTTTTCAAACTTTTTTGATGGTATCCCCGGGCGGGGGATACTGCCCGGAAATCTTATAAGAATTCTTGTATTTATTCCTCATTTTTATCCCCCTACCCGGCTTCCGCCCGCAATATATATTTGATATACTGATATCGAAATACCCCGCAGGAGGAAGGTCTATGGAATTTGCAATCTCTTATTATGGCTGTCAGAAGTGTACCGAGCGTGTTAACTGTGACCGCTGCAAGGAAGAGCTGGAAGAAAAACTTCTGCGGGATTTGAATATCCAACATGTGGATATTCAAATGGGGCCCAAAAGAATGGTGCTGGATTCGCGCTTGGAGGCGGACGAATTGGAAGAACTTTTGGAGGAATACGGAATTTTTGTTCAGTGATGCTTGTCCGCTTCCGAAGGTACGATCTCCTTGGTACTGCGTTGGAACGGAAGCTGTACAAATTGGTTTTCCTGAGGGATTCTCTTCCTCAGGAAAGCTGAGCATTTTGGGGAGGAATTGGTATGGAAAAAGCATTTAACCCGTGGAAACACATAGATAATTTTTCGAGTGTCCGCTTTGATGATAAATCCAACGAGCTGGAGCAGTGGCCCATCAAGCTCTGGCAGGTTCCGGCAGTAACTCCGTTTTTTCACGGTGCCCATTTGCTGGTCGCTGCGGATTGCAGTGCCTTTGCCTATCCCAGCTTCCACGATAGCCTCTCCCGTGGCAAGATTCCGGTGATCTGCTGCCCGGCGCAGGACTATGACATCGTATCCAAACTCAGTGACATTCTGGCACTGAATGATATCAAGAGCATTACTGTTGCCAAGATGGAAGCGGAATGCTGCGCTGATCTGGAAAGCATGGTACGGGAAGCTGCCAAACTCAGCCGTCTGCCCGTTCCCATCCAGATTTCCAACCTGTTTATCACAGCGGAAATTGTAGACTAAATGTGCTTTTTCATTTGCTTCCTTTTTATATGAACACGCCGCATCCAATTGCTCCCGGATGCGGCGTGTTCATTTTTATAGATTTTTATAGATTACTTTCCTTGCGGTTAGCTGTCTGCCGGAGCCAGTTGCCGATATTGGTCAGGCACACCAGCAGTACCACCAGAAAGAAGCCGGGGATCAGAATGATCCACCATGCCTTCGTCATCAGTGCCCGCTCAGAGAGGGACAGCATACTGCCCCAGGAAATCACATCCAGCGGAAGGCCCATCCCCATAAAGCTCAGAGTGGACTCCGAGGCAATGGCGGAGCGCACATTCATCACCACCATGAACATGATGGCAGAAATGAAATTGGGTGCCAGATGATGCCACAGGACATGCAGGAAGCTTCCGCCCATGCACTGGGAAGCAATCACATACTCGCTCTTCCGAATCTGGCGTACCTCTGTGCGGATAACCTTGGCAATGGAATACCAGCTGGTGATGCCGATGACAACGGAAAGAGAGACTACCGTCGCATCTCCCAGAATGGCCTGAATAAAGAGGATTACCAGCAGCCCGGGCACACTCAGGAAGATTTCCGTAACACGCATCATAGCTGTGTCCACCCAGTCGGAGGAAATACCGCTGATGCTGCCGTATACCACGGCAATCGTTGTGGAGATCAGGGTCGCAAAGAAGCCGATAAACAGAGATACTCTGCCGCCGTGCCAGATGCAGGAGAAAATGTCCCGTCCCAGCGTATCGGTGCCAAACAGGAATTCTCCGTTGGGTGCTTTCGTGTAGTTCATTAAATCCAGATAGGCCGGATCTTTCGTGGCAATGACATCGGCCAAAAGGCAGCCGAGGATAATCAGCACCAGAACGGCGATGGAAAAAATCGGCAGGCTGCGCTTGGACTTGACTGCAGCAGCGCTCGCTTTTTCCTCCCGGATGCCAACCTGCGTAAACAGTTCCTGATCTGTCATCCTTCGCTCACCTCCGATGTTTCTACGACTTCATTGGCCTTCACTCTGGGGTCAATCCGTTCATTGATGATCTGACCGATGATATTGAAGAAGATGACAGTAATACCGGTCATCATGCAGAGAATCATCAGCATATTGTAGTCCGCATATCTGGCCGATTCGTAGGACAGCGTACCGATACCGGGATAAGAAAATACAGTTTCTACAATGTAGGTGCCGCCGATGATATGGGGGACGGATATTGCCATCAGGCTGATATAGGTGGGTAAGATATTCCGCAGGCAGTGCCGGAACATAATCTGCCGCTTGGAAAGTCCCTTGGACTTGCAAAGAAGAACATAGTCTGCCCGGACCTCCTCCAGAATCTTGTTGCGGATCATGTAGGCATAGTACCAAAGATGCTCAATGATCACCACGATCATAGGAAGAATCAGATGGATAATGCGGTCCATCAGGTCATCAGCCTTGCCCACGGAGTACGCACCGGAGCTGGGCAGCCATTTCAGCTGCACACAGAAAATAAGAATCAACACCAGAGAAAACCAGAATTCCGGAATACAGCTGACAATGGTTCCCAGCTTGCACAGCAGTTTATCCAACCAGCTGTCCTCAAACCAGGCACACAGGATTCCCAGCAGCAGACTCCCGGCAAAGGTCAGCACAAAGCCGATGCCACCGAGGATCAGGGTGTTGTTCATACGCTTGGCGATGACCTGTACCACATCCTGCTTGTATTTATAGGAGATTCCGAATTCGCCCTTCAGCGCATTCTGTGCCCAGCGGATATACTGGGTAGGAATCGGGTCGTTCAGTCCCAGCTTATTCCGCGCCCACTCTTTTTCTTCAACGCTCATCTTCTCTGTGCGTTCGCCATAATAGGCCTGCAGTGGGTCTGTGGGGGTCAATCGGGAGATAACAAACACGGTCATGGACAGCAGAATCACACTGACAAGGAAAATCAGCAGCTTCTTTCCATAGTAGGCAGCACGGCTGCGTTTGATTGTCATAGTGCCGCCTCCTTTGTCAGAACGAAGTGGTTGGGGCGAATTTCCCGGAAAGTACCCTCTGTGTCGAAAATCATATCCTCCGTATTCATCCGGGGACGGTTCCGCTCCCGGATGGGATCGGGGTACGGAATGGCAGACAGAAGCATCTGGGTATAGGGATGCAGCGGATGGGCAAAGAGCTCCGCAGTTTCTGCCAGCTCCACCAGCTTGCCCCGGTACATCACGCCAATTCGATCGCAGAGATATTCCACCATGGCAAGGTCATGGGCAATAAACAGAATGGAAAAGCCATGCTCCTTTTGCAGATGCTTAAACAGGTTTACGATCTGCGCCTGAATGGACACATCCAGACTGGCAATGGGTTCATCTGCTACCAGCAGCTCTGGCTCCATGGACAGAGCACGGGCAATGGCTACCCGCTGCCGCTGACCGCCTGACATTTCGGAGGGGTACTTATCGAGATAATTTTCATCCATACCCACATAGCGCAGCTGGAAGGCTGCTTCCTCCCGGTAGCTGCCACGGGGCGGCGTGATGTGATTGATTTTCATAGGCTCTGCAATAATGTCCGCAACCTTCATTCGCTGGTTCAGACTGGATGCAGAGTCCTGAAAGATCAGCTGTCTTGCGGTTTGCAGCAGCTTTCGGTTCTGCCGAAAAGCAGTCTTGTCACAGGTATTCACATCGTGGAACAGGATTTCGCCTGCGGTAGGCTGGTAGATATTCATAATGCAGCGGGCCACGGTGGATTTGCCGGAGCCGGATTCTCCAACCAGTCCGAAGATTTCACCCTTCTGAATGGTAAAGGAAATATCGTCTACCGCTTTGATGACTGTCTTTTTGCTCAGACGGAACCGGTGGGTCAGATTCTTCACAGTAACGATTGCGTTATCCATGGACACTACCTCCTACCGGCCGTTCAATTTTGGGTGCTCTGGGGTCCAGCAGCCATGTGGCAGCATAATGGGTATCCGTAATGCGGAACATGGGCGGTGCCTGCTCATAGTCGATAGCAAGGGCATACTCATTCCGGCAGGCAAAGGCATCTCCTTTTGGGGGATCAATCAGAGAGGGCGGCATACCGGGAATGGTATACAGCTCACGCTTGCCCTTTGCCAGTGCAGGCAGGCTGCGCATAAGACCCCAGGTGTAGGGATGCCGGGGATCATAGTAGATTTCCTCTGCGGTGCCGATTTCCACGATCCGGCCCGCATACATGATGGCAACCCGGTCAGCCGCTCTTGCCACCACACCCAAGTCGTGAGATACCAGAATGGTTGCAGTGTTCAACTTTTCCTGAATGTCTTTTAACAGATCCAAAATCTGTGCCTGGAT
>JAKSRN010000193.1 GCA_024403585.1 Lachnospiraceae bacterium
TTAGGGAATTTATTAAACTCATGATAGCTGGTCATGGGGGTGTGGATCTCAAAATGATTCAGCAGCTTAATACTGTTTCTGGTATCTTCCGCAGCGATCAGATCCACTTCCTTTAAAGTGCGCACCACACGGAAGGTCATGTCTTCCAGATTACCGATGGGTGTTGCACAAAGATATAACTGTCCACTCATCTTTCTATTCTCCTCCCATACCGTAAAAGTTCAGAACGTCTTTTGTATATACCCCCGGTTCCTCATACACGATCAGGGGTTTTTCCACTGTAATGCGGGGATTCCCGTTTTTGCAGGCTTCGATCAGCACGATATTGGGCTCCCTGTCCACAAAAGGATGCACCAGCTGCATTCTCTTTGGTTCCAGATTGTTCTGCATAAGAACCTTCATGATCTCTGCCAGCCTGAAAGGCCGGTGGACCATATAAAAGCGGCCTCGCGGAGTCAGGACCTTTGCAGCCTGGGAAACCACATCCTCCAAGGTACAGAGAATCTCATGGCGAGCGATGGCTTTCGCCTCTTCCGGATTCACCAGCCCATGCTGCCCTGTCATATAGGGTGGATTGCTGACTACCACATCAAAAGAAGCCGGGGCAAATATTGCAGCGGCTTCCTTGATATCTCCTGTAACGATCTGTATCCTGTCTTCCAGATGATTGTATGCCACGCTGCGCTCCGCCATATCCGCACTTCTGGCCTGGATCTCCAGACCCACAAAGGAGCGGCCCTTTGTCTTTGCACTCAGCAGGATCGGAATAATTCCCGTACCGGTTCCCATATCCAATACCCGCTCCCCGGGTTTAACCCGGGCAAATCCAGACAGAAGCACCGCATCCATTCCAAAACGAAATGCTCCCTCTGCCTGAATGATGTAGTATCCGTTCTGGAGATCATCCAGCTGCTCTCCCTTACGAATTTCTACAGGCATATCATATCCTCCTGTTATTTTTGGATCTTTTTCAGTTCATTCTGCTCTTCTTTTGTGAGAGCTCTTTCCTGTTTGTCTTTGTCCTTGTTCTTTTTGTGACGCTGTTTTACTTTCAGCTCATCTACAGGGAACTCCATCAGCTCTTTGTCATCACCGGCTTCTACCAGTACTTTTACCAGCTGACGCAGGACATTCACACTGCTGACTTCACCTTTGATTCCGTCTGAAGATACAACAATATCACCGATTCCCGGCATCTTCTTATTCAGATACTCATAGGTATCCTGCTCATTCTTCAGACAGCACATCAGTCTTCCGCAGGTACCGGAGATTTTTGCCGGATTCAGAGACAGATTCTGTTCCTTAGCCATCTTAATGGAAACAGGCACAAAATCAGCCAGATACGTATTGCAGCAGAGCGGTCTGCCACAGATACCGATTCCGCCAAGAATCTTTGTCTCATCGCGGACACCAATCTGTCTCAGTTCAATTCTTGTTTTAAATACCGCAGCCAGATCCTTTACCAGCTCACGGAAATCAACTCTTCCGTCTGCAGTAAAGTAGAAGAGCACCTTGTTATTGTCAAAGGTATATTCTGCCCCGATCAGTTTCATCTGAAGATCATGTTCTCTGATCTTCTTCAGGCAGATCTGATACGCCTCTTTCTCTTTTCTGCGGTTTGTCTCTTCCTTTAAGATATCCTTCTGTGTTGCAACACGGATCACCTCTTTTAAAGGAGAAACAACTTTGCTCTCATCCACTTCACGTGGAGCAAGCACAACTGTACCGAACTCTACGCCTCTCGCAGTTTCCACGATCACATAGTCTCCGGAACGAACATTCAGGTCTTTCGGATCGAAGTAATATACTTTACCTACGTTCCGAAATCTAACACCGATTACTTTTACCATTCTAATTATCCAATCTTTCTGTATTGATTAGTTCTCTCTGATTGAAAGGAACAGAAGCTCCATAGTCAGATCAAAGTTAACATTCGCATGCAGACGTGTTTCTGCCACACGGATCGCCTCCAGAATTGCTTCCAGTCCACGATAAGAGCTTACAGATGCACGCTCTTTGATATAATTGAACTCTGCCTTGAAAATCAGATCATCCACTTCTTTGGTGGCTTTAAACAAGAGAACATCTCTAAACCACATGGTAAATAATTCCAGATACTGATATACATTCTGTTTATCTGCAGTCATGCTCTTGATCGCATCTACCAGCTCATATACTTCCATATCTTTGGACTGTTTCAACAGACGCAATGCATTCTGAGTTAATTCATTGAATTCCTGTGATTCTGCCATATTTATCGCCCTCCCTATTATTCCTCTGGCAAATGATGCCTGCACATCCGCCTGATAATCAGGCACATGCAGCCGATTCACCAGATAATCTCTAACTGCCTGATCTGACACCGGCTTCAGCTTCAGCATAACACATCGGGATGTGATCGTCTGAAGGAACAGCCCCGGATTGTTGGACAAAAAGAGGATCGCAGCATAGGCAGGTGGTTCCTCAATTGTCTTCAACAGGGCATTCTGAGCCTGCGGAGTCATCTTTTCAGCCTCATCCACAATATAAATCTTGCGGGGGCTTTCATAAGGACGGATGGCAACATCATTCACCAGCTGGTTTCTGATATCATCGATACCGATACTGCCTGGTTTTTCATGCGTAACCCTGATAATATCCGGATGATTTCCGCTCAGAGCCTTCTTGCAGGATATGCAGTTCATGCAGGGTTCCACCCCGCCTTCCTTGCATTGGAGCGTCATAGCAAAGAGATCCGCCAGCATCTTCTTGCCTGATCCTTCCTCACCGCCGAATATATATGCATGAGAAACCTTATTCAGGCGGATCGCATTCTGCAGATGAGAGATAATATCGCGATGTCCCACCACATCCTGAAATCCTCTGATTTTTTCCATACACGTCCTTTCTGCCTGTATTCTGCCAGGCACAACACAAGCATGATACCATAATCAGAGTAAGTATACCACAATAACTCTGTTTTTGGAAATTATTATTTTGAAGCGAAGATTACCTGTTTCACCTGCTGCAGGCACTCTTCCAATGTTCTGTCATTGCTGATTCTCTCCGTGATCTCCTGCTCCAGGATCTTTTCTTCACTGAAATCCTCACAGTCCGCAAGAAATCTTCTGCAGAGTTCCTTGTATTTTGGAGTTTCCTGCTTTTCCTCTCTTGCAATAGCACGTTTCAGACGGAGCCCGTCCTCCACTTCAATATAAAGAGGAACCATCTTTTCCTTGCCAAAATACTTCCTCAGCACTCCATAGGACTCCAATGTACCGATTCCCAGAAAATCCTCCTCGGTTTCAAACTGCCCTTCATCAGCTGTAAAGTAATACCAGGGACCATGAATGGTCTGGTAGCAGCGTTCCTCAATGATCTTTCCTGCATCTCTCAGTTCTCTCAAGTGTTCTTCATCCGTGAAATAATAGGTTTCCCCCTCCGTCTCACCGCTGCGGATGGGTCTTGTGGTATAGAGAACCAGTCTTCTCAGGTTCAGCTTCGGATCCTTCAGCACGTCTTCAAAGATGTGATCCTTTCCTGATGCGCTTTTTCCCATAATATAAAAAATCTTACTCATATTGTAAGTCCTCACTATTTTCCCGATTTATTACGATCTATGCTCCTTCCGTCGCATATGCCAGCTTCAATGTAGATCGGACATGTCTCTCCGCTACGCTTCTTCTGCTATGAGTATAGCATAGCTGATACAAAAAGTTAAATTCCAGTGCAGATGTATACAAGATGAGGACAGGATATTTCCCCGGCAGTTGCTATTTTAAGCATCTTCCCGTATAGTAGTAAGAGAATAAACCACAACTTTCAGAGAGATCAGAACAGAAACTGTTCATTAATAAGGGAGGCACCAATGGGAAAACGATCCGTCAAAGAGAATAAAACCGTATACCAGCAGTACCGTGAAGCACAGGAGCTGACAAGAGACAAGGCAAGCGAACGCATGGACTTTCTCTCTGCAGACCGTATTGAAAAGATTGAGAATGAACGCTCTCTTCCTCATCCGGATGAGATTCTGGCTATGGCTAAAGCATACCAGGCACCGGAACTCTCCAATTACTACTGTTCCAACGCCTGTCCGATCGGCAGGAAATATGTACCGGAGCTGAAACCAAAAGAGCTCTCTACAATTGTTCTGGAACTGCTCGCCTCCATCACCTCATTGGGAAATGAAAAAAACCGTCTGGTGGAGATTACGGTAGACGGAGAGATTTCAGAAGACGAACAGGAAGATTTTGCACGCATTCGTGAGGAATTACAGAAACTGACTGCATGCTCCTCAGCCCTTTCTTTCTGGCTGGAAAAACAGGAACTCGCAAAAAACAAGAATTGAATCACCGGATGAAATAA
>JAKSRN010000194.1 GCA_024403585.1 Lachnospiraceae bacterium
CGGATCAGGAAGAGCACACCAATGGCAATTGCAATAAAGAGAACGATTCCCACAATATTGCCAAGGAAGAAAATCAGGAAATCTTCTATATCTGTTCCCAGATTTCTGATGCTGTTTGTAAATGTCTTTTTCAGACGAGAGAAGAAACCTTCCTGCTCCTGTGCAGTCGGTACTTTTACTTCTCTGATATTGATGGAAACCGTACTGTAATCAATCTGATTGTCCATGACTTTCATCTGAGATTCATAGGATTCCAGCTGATAGCGAATATTGGTCAGCTCGTTCTGAATAATAAGCACCGTGTCCACATCCTCAGCCTTGGACAGCATCTCCATCAGTGTCTCCTGCTCGATCCTCAGCGACTCAATATGGGCAGCCAGGTCAGAATATCTCAGTGTTACATCCTCTACGCTGCTGCTTTTAGAGAGAACAGTTGCACTGTTTCCAAGCATTGTTTCAAATGCTTCCAGCTGGTCTGCCGGCACACGAACACTGAGGTACGAATTTCTTCTGTTGGAATCCGGAGTTCCATCCACACTGCTGGACTCGATATAACCACCCAGTTCTGTTACTTTCTGTTCGATCAAAACCAGGAGTTCGTCAAACTCTGTTGTCTCTATAGACATATTAACATTACGGATCAGTTTCCGTTTAGCAGCTTTCTGATCTTTGTCCTGCGCCGCCGTCTGATCAGCTTCCGATAAAGAAGCATCAACAGATACTTTTGATTCAGCTGGAGCTTCCTCTGATAATGCGGCCGCTTCCGCAACTTCTTCACTGGCCGGCATTCCCCATCCGGTATCCACATAACTATCCTCTGCCACCGCATTGGAAGAAAGACCTTTGCTTCCGCAGGCAGACATACTTCCCGCAAGAACAACTGCAAGAAGTAAGGCAGCTGCACCTTTCCATTTTTTCATCCCTGTATCCTCCTTGTAAATGCATGCTTTTTCTGATCATGATCACCATCAGAAAGGTCAGTAACATTCTCTCCTTTTTTCAGTATATCCTGTTTCTGTGTTCATTTTATGTTTTTTGCTATACAGAAAATCGAAATTTCCTCTGTAAAGCGAAAAACAGCGGACAGAATCTGTCCGCTGTGTTCATTCATCTGATAGTTCGATATTTCAATCCAGTACTTCCAGTGCGATCTGGTAGAATACCGGATCCTCAAGTGCCTGCTCCGGATCCTGGTAAGTAGCCAGATACCCAAACAGATTCTGTGTCGGAAGTCTGAGACCATCCATATGGTACTGATTTGCGATCATGAAGCATTTGCAATCAGGAAGGAGTGCTGCATTGTTCACCAGTTTTTTCATCTTTTTCACGGAAACCGCATTCGGCTCTGTCAGAAGGACGATGCTGTCTGCCAGACAAAGCAGCTTGCGGGTAGTGGTATTCAAAGCAGAACCTAAATCCAGGATCACATAGTCAAAATCCTGTTTTTCTTTTATGGTCCGCACCAGATTCTCCATCTCATCCGGTCCAAGACCCAATGCTGACAATGGCTCTGCAAAAGGAAGCAGATAGCGAACATCTTCCTCATATTCCACATTCTGGAGAATATTCCAGTAAATATCGGCACCTGGCTGGCGCATCATCTCTGCAAGAAGGGGATCTGCATACTCTTCTGCATCCAGAAAACCGGAGATACTCTGCATCTCATCACATCCCACCAGCAAAACGCTCTGATCCAGTTTTCTGAGTTTTCTTCCGATACCCAGAGTCACCAGACTCTTTCCGCAGCCGCCGATTGGAGAATATACTGCAATCACCTTTAATGGTTTTTTATTCAGTGGCTCTGGTTCTTCCGGAGCTACAATTGCAGTAGATAAAAGATCCTCCATTACATCAATGATCTCACGGATTGTACAGAATTTAGACATAACTATACAATCATCAGCGATCTCTGCGGTCTCCTTCACCGCATCAACGGCAGGCTTCTGCTCCATATCAGTATCCGGATCATCCGCTTCTTCTGAGTCGGTCAGAATCTCTTCCTCTGACGCCTCATCTTCCTCTGCTTCTGCTCCTTCATTCACAACTGCATCCAGCTGTGCAATAATGCTCTCCTCCAGATAAAAACCGGATGGTGCTTCTTCTTCTATGATCGGAATAATCGGTTTTTCACCGGATGCATGGTCTTCTGCCATCAATTCATCCAGGTTTACAGTAACCTCGAAATCTTCAGGCAGATCCACCGGTTTTTCCATCTCCATAAAAGACTCTTCTTCTACTTTTTTCAGAACAAGTGTCTGGTTGATCACATGTTTTTCCAGATAAGTTCCGTAAAACTCCTCACAAGTAACAAGAAGATCAATATGTCTTTTTGTGCTGAAATACCGTTCTCTGTATTCCGGATCCGTGATGAACTGAATATCTGCTCTGTCAGCAAACTGAAGTATGATCTGTTTTTCCAGTGTTTTCAGATATCCATAATCAGGATCCATCACCACAAGTTTAATTTGCTGTCTCATATTCTATCCTTATCACTCCACACTAAACGTATAGTCTGCAAAACGCAGAACACTTCCAAATCCGACCTTCACCTTTGTCATTGGCTCAATTTTCTGATCGTTTACGTATGTTCCGCCCAGTGAATCCATATCTGTTACAAAAAATCCATTCTCATCCCAGCTGATTCTGGCATGCACAGGACTGATCACATCTTCAGCATCGATAAAACCATCCACCTGATTTTTATCACTGCCAATTATAAATTCTTCCTGTCCAATCTGAAATACCACTTCTCCCGGGGTATTGATTCCTTTCAGATAGATCATATTGTTGGTCTCTGCATAGGGATCATCCAATATACCGAGAATCGCACTCCAGTTGCCTGGATTGTTCGCCTTCTCGTACTCGATCCTGCGCCAGATATCTGCCCCTTCTTCCACTGTATCACACAGTTCTTCCAGAAGAGCATAGAATCTTTTGACGTAGATCGGATTGGCCAGCGACTCCTCCGGAAGCTCCACCGGCACATAAACACAATGAACAGACGCCTCTTCACCGATATAGATACTGTCTGTTGCAAGCATCAGATTTTCCGGTGTGACTTCCTCGCAGTTTTCCAGACGGATCACCAGCTTCAGAAGATCAGAACCTATACTGCAAAGCTGCTCCAGAGTCAGGGTACGCATAACGGTTGCAAGGCTGGAATATTCTTCTTCAAAATATACAAGTTTAATCTTCTCATTGAATCGGATCCACTTACATGGAATAAGATCCGCAGACTGATTTACTTTCAGATAACGAAGCGAATCTCTGTTCAGCAGATGTTCCGAATTGATTAAAAACTCTTTCATATCTCTACTCCCTAACAGGACACTTTATTGCCTAATCAACAGTATTTTACTCCTTTTTTAAAAAAGTGTCAAACCAACGAAAGAGCTGTGACGTCTTCTGACCCTTCTTTTGATCAGAAGATTTTCAATATATTTCTAAGCTCTTTTACCGGCAGCTGTCCTGGTGCTGAAGCAGCTCCTACCGTTCCAAAAGTCATGGCAGAACCGGTAAGACCGCCACTGATCCTTGATACAACACCAAGTTTTCCCATGGACATGGTAATAACCGGCCGATCTGTTTTTTCTTTCATCTCAGTAGTCACCTGAAGAAGTCTGAGCACATCCATCTCATTCTGTGGCATTACAGCAAGCTTCAGGATATCAGCCCCTGTAGCCTCCAGTTCTTCAAAGATCTGATGGAGCATCTCTGTTTCCGGTGTTTCATGGAAGAAATGATTAGACACCACCACCGGTGTTCCTTCTCCATGGATTGCTGCTACCAGAGCTTTACTGTCGAGATCTGCTCTTCTGCCTTCCACATCCACCATAGCGATCTCAGGCTGAGCCGCAGCCCAGCTGTTCAGTTCAAAATAGTCCTGTGCCGTGATAGCTTTTTCTCCGCCTTCCAGACTGCTTCTGAAAGTGAAGAGCACAGGAATCCCTTTCAGGATCTCTGCAAGGAGCTCCAGTGTCTCTTTAGCAGCTTCTCTGTCAAATATTTCTTCATAAAAATCCACGCGCCATTCCACCAGATCCGGGTCTACAGCAGCAACCTCTTTTGCCTGACTGCAGATCTCTTCTCTGGAACGTCCAACAACCGGAACACAGATCTTAGGTGTTCCCTCTCCCAGAACCGTATTCTGCAAAGTAACTGTCTTTATCATAATAAGATTTCCTCTCTTTTTAAATCGTGGTATACTATGTAAGTATACTTTAACAGTAGAAAGAATAAAAGTATGCATTTATAAAAACTATCTATAAAGAATGGAGTAGCAAGCATGAATTCCTATTTTTCTATTACAGGTCA
>JAKSRN010000195.1 GCA_024403585.1 Lachnospiraceae bacterium
TCAGAAGCTTTTTAATGGTGCCTTTAAAATCTTTCGCCTTTTCAACTGGCATTCCTCTTCGCCCCATACCACGTCTTCTTCTGGTTGGTTCAGCCATTACTCCTCACCTCCTCTCGTATCCTCTTCTGCTGCTGTATGTCCTTCCGCATCGGAAGTTGCAGCAGGTGTCGACAATATCTGTTCGGCATCTGAAGGCATTGTACCCAGCTCTCCCTCAAAAGAAACTACTTCCTGCTCTGCATCAGAAGGCATTGTGCCCAGCTCTGCATCAGACAGCTGGCTTCTGGCAATCTCCTGGTAAGTAGAACAGTTCTTCATCAGTTCATCATGAGTTCCACAGCCCACGATCCGTCCCTCATCCAGAACCAGAATCTGGTCCGCATGGAGAATGGTGGAGATACGCTGTGCTACGATCACAACTGTAGCATCTCCTGTTTTCTCTGCTAAAGCCTTTCTGAGGGTCAGGTCTGTCTTATAATCCAGCGCAGAGAAGGAATCATCAAAGAGGTAGATCTTCGGATGTCTTGCAATGGCTCTGGCGATGGACAGTCTCTGTCTCTGACCGCCGGATACGTTGGTTCCGCCCTGAGCAATGGCAGAGGCATAACCATCCTTCTTCTCAGAGATGAAGTCCGTTGCCTGAGCAATCTCTGCTGCTTCTTTCATATCTGCATCGGTGATATGCTCACCGCCGTATTTCAGGTTCGTTTCGATCGTTCCGGAGAACAGCATGCCCTTCTGTGGTACGTAGCCCAGGAAGTCGTGCAGTTTCTCCTGCGTCAGATCACGGATATCGATGCCGTCCAGCGTAATCTTTCCATCGGTCACATCAAAAAATCTTGGGATCAGGTTCAGCAGAGTAGTCTTTCCGCAACCGGTAGAACCGATGATCGCAGTGGTTTTTCCAGGCTCCGCTGTGAATGATATGTGCTCCAGGGCATCTGCCTCTGCTCCCGGATAACGGAAGCTGACATCTTCAAAGGCAAGCACACCCTTTGCTGTTTTCAGTTTCTCATCCTGTGGTGCAGCCGGATCGTGAAGAGTTGGTTTGGTATTCAGTACCTCAACGATACGGTCAGCTGCAATACCTGCTCGTGGCAGAAGGATGGAAACCATGGACATCATCAGGAAGCCCATAACGATTACCATAGAATATGTGATAAATGCTGTCAGATCTCCAATCTGCAGTTTACCCTGATCGATATGGTGGCCACCGATCCAGACGATGGTGACAGAGATTCCGTTCATAATAAACATCATGATCGGCATCATGAATGTCATGGTTCGGTTCGTAAACAGCTGTGTCTTATAAAGAGCGTTGTTGGCTTCCTCAAAACGAGCCTCTTCATGGGCCTCCCGGCTGAAAGCACGGATCGGCATGATTCCGGAAAGGATCTCACGGGAAACAAGGTTCAGGCGGTCCACCAGACTCTGCATGATCCTGAATTTCGGCATCGCAATAAGTACCAGGATAAATACCAGTGCCATAAGAAGGATGACCGCTACTACGATGATCCATCCCATGTCAACGTTGGTCTGCACTACCTTGATGATACCGCCGATCGCCAGGATTGGTGCATAGCATACCATTCGAAGCAGGATCACGGTTACCATCTGGATCTGCTGAATATCATTGGTTGCTCTTGTGATCAGAGATGCGGTAGAGAATTTCTCCATCTCTGCCTTGGTATAAGACATAACACGGGAATAGATCTGCTCACGAAGATCACGTCCGATACGAGCGGATACAACAGAAGCAATCAGTCCGGTCAGAATTGCCACAACCATCATGACAAATGCCATCAGAAGCATACGGATACCAACTTTGATGAGATAGGCATTTCTCACCTGATCCATGTTGATGCCCTGTTCCGTGTATTCTTTTGCAACATACTGCACTGCTACCTGGCTTAAGAACATGTCTGTCATGTCCTCCATGCCCTCTACAGAAGCTTCCATGCTGCTCATTTTCTCTTTGATCATCTCCTGCAGCTGCTCTTTGGTCATCATGCCGGCTTCAATAGCCATGCGGATCTTCTCGAGAGAAATGTCCTTGTTGCCCATATTTTCAAGCTGAAAACAGATTGCCTCCGGTTTTTTCAGAATGGTATTCACCTTTTCTTTGTCAACATCATCTTTTAAGGTACGGATTCCTTCAGAATCAACCTCTCCATAGGCCTCCTGAATCCATTCCGTATCCTCCTCTGACATAAATAAAGTCAGATTTTCCAGGCTTTCCTCTCTGACAATGTCCAATACTCCGTTCTCGATACCACCCTGCTGCAGACCTACGTTCAGAAGGTCGCTGGTGTAGCTTGGAAGTGCCAGGTCACAGTAGGCCTGCACAATAAGCAGGCACAGGATGACCAGCACCCATTGTTTGGCACCGGAGAGAAACTTGAAAATGTTTTTCATAATTTATCTACTCCTTATTATCTATAATTCTCTGTACATTCTTTCAGTACAGGTTCCGCTTAATCGGAATTCTCTGTGTATTCTTTCAGTACGGTTTCCATGGAATCTGTACATTCTGTAAGAATGCGAAGAAGTGAATCCCAGTCTTCCTCGGGGATCCTCCGTGCTACATCTTCCCAATAATCACGGAATCTTTTTCTGCATATCTTCGCCAGTTCTACTCCCTGATCTGTGGCTTCCACAATAATATTTCGCCTGCTGTTCGGGTCGATTGTTCGGAAGATCAGCCCCTGATCCTCCATACTTTTCATAACACGGGACATACTGGCAGGAAGCATATTCAGGTGAGCAGTCAGGTCGCACAAAGGCATCCAATGCCAATCTCTGTCCGGCGGACAAAGATGAAGCAGCACCATAACTTCTGTAGGATTCAATTCAGGACAGATCTCGCAGAACTGAATCTTTTTCATTCGCATCATCAGATTCATAATCTTTCCAGCCTGTCTGGGCATTCCCTTGAAGGCATTCATATCAGTCAATTCGTCTTTCTCCTTTCTTTTTATATTTAATATGCTCATGTGGTCTTCATTGATTGTGTAAAGAAGCTCTGTAAACGATCTTCTTTAATTATTGAGACAAAGGTCTGTAAACGGTATTCACAAATCGTCAAGTCAGCTCACTGATGGCGATCTTCTTTGACCGTTTTTAAAACCCTATCCTATATATAGTTTTTACAATTACTTAACAACGATAATATTTAACATGGTTAAGTATACATCAAAAAGATATCACCTGCAGACCCACAGGTCAACAGGTGATTTTTACTCCTCAACAATCTCATAGATACGAAAGCTGTAATCGCTCCATTCCAATTCAATGAATGGATGTTCTTCCACGAAAAGAACCCGCTCGATTCTTTTCTCAAGCAATGGATATTCGCCCTCGTAGCCCTTGCCTCTGTATTCCTCTGCTTTCTCTCTTCTGAGCTTTTCCATATAAGCAGACTGTTCCTCAGAATAGCGTCTTGGCTCCCACTTAAGCGATTCTGTCTCTATCTTCTTCTCCAGAAGATCCAGTATCCCCACGTGTTCCGGTGCCACCAATGCTCTCTGTAGAAGATTTTGCTTCTCACGTAATTTAAACAACTGCTTCTGCATACGTTTTCCTGTGAGAGTGTCGTCAAAGTTTTCCAGGAAAAGACGGTAATGAGTCAGCATTTCCAAAAGGGAGGTGTCGCAAGCTTCTTCTGCCAGATCTTCCATGGCGTAGATACCTTCCAGTGACTCCGGGTACCACTCTTCGATACTGTCATTGATGGGTGTCCAGTAGCAGAAGGGTTGAAATTCCATCAGCAGTGAAATTTTTCGTTCGGTTTCGGTGGAGGCAGCTTCGCCCAGATAGCTGCATTTGTCATGAAGGACACAGAGAAGATTGACAAGACGCCGGATCCTGAGATGATCTTTTTCCCTGCGCCAGTCGTGTCCGATGCGGTGATACTGATAGCAATGCATCTCTTCCAGAGCACGTTTGTAGGCGATTCGCAGGACGGTTCCATTATCCTGAGTAATTAATATAACGCCTCGACTGCCGGCTGATTCCGCTTCATCGACTGCATCCGCTTCATCGACCGCTTCCGCTTCATCGACCGCTTCTGCTTCGTCGACTACTCTTGTTTCACCGGCTTCTTCCGTCTCGAAAGCGACGGAAATCACTCCTTTTTTATCGCCGCACCAGCTTCCCTGAATCTGGCAGTCCTGCAGGCGGACGAAATACTCGGTAGCATCGTTCATCAGATAGGGAAAAAGTACTTCCCTTATCTGTTCTCCTGTATTGTCTCGAATCTGCAGTTCTAATGCATCCCAATCCAGTA
>JAKSRN010000196.1 GCA_024403585.1 Lachnospiraceae bacterium
GGACGTCATGATCCGATCATTGTTCCGAGAGCGGTAGTGGTTGTGGAGGCAATGACGGCCATTACGCTGGTGGATGAGCTGCTGATGGGCATGAGCAGTCGCCTGGACAATGTGAAAAAGATCTGGGGTTAATCCACAGAGCGGATCCCTTTACATCGGTGAAAGGGATCGCAGATACTATTACAGAATTGAGGTTACGATATGAATTTTCTTAGAAAAATGGAGAAAAAGTTTGGCCGGTATGCGATACCGGGACTTACCCGTTATATTATCTTTACCTATGTGATCGGATATATCCTGGATATTTTTCAGCGTCTTTATGGCTGGAGACTTCTCGGTGCGGTTGCCCTGAATCCGGTGGCGATCCTCCATGGAGAGGTATGGCGTCTGGTCAGCTGGGTATTGTGCCCTCCGGGACAGGTCAGCATCTTCACATTGATCATGCTGCTCTGTTACTACCAGCTTGGTTCACTGCTGGAGAGAACCTGGGGTACCTTCCTTTATAATGTGTACATTTTCATGGGTCTGATCTGTACCGTGCTGGGAGCATTTCTGATCATGATTCTCCCTTTTGGAAGAATGATCTACCAGATTGCATGGGCAGGCGGAATTCCAATCTATACTACGTTCTATGTCAGCCTTTCCATCTTCCTGGGATTTGCGCTGACCTATCCGGAGCAGACCATGCTCCTGTATTTTGTAATTCCGATCAAGATTAAATATCTTGCGGTAGTAGATCTTGCATTCCTGACTTACGATCTGATTCGTTCATTTATGGCAAGCACAGCCAGCGGAATGGTGACTCTTGTTATGGTCGTCAGCTCGCTTGCAGGTACTCTGATGTACTATCTGTTAACTCGTAAGGGAAAATGGAGCTATGGCACCACCAACAGACGCCAGCATCAGAAGAGACAGCGGGAATTTGCACAGGCAGTAAGCCGCACACAGGTGAGCCCGTCAGGCAAAGTCTCCCGCCACAAATGCGCGATCTGCGGACAGACAGAACTGACAAATCCAGACCTGGAATTCAGATTCTGTTCAAAATGCAATGGCAATTATGAGTATTGCAACAATCATCTGTTTACCCATGAGCATAAGAAATAGCTCATGCCTTCCTTGAGGAGGAAATTCCTGTCAGACAGGGGCTGGCTGGTAAATGCCAGCAAGGGAAAAGAATAAGAAAGAGAGAAAGAGAGTAAGAAAGAGAGGTAGCTGTGTATGACAATGAAGAGGACCAAAATCGTATGTACCATGGGTCCAAACATGGACACTCCGGGACTGCTTGAGAACATGTTTGAGGCAGGAATGGATGTGGCTCGTTTTAACTTTTCTCATGGAAGTCATGAGGAACACAAGGCCCGCATGGATCAGATTAAAGCAGTTCGAATTGCCAAGAAGATTCCTGTTGCGATCCTTCTGGATACAAAGGGTCCGGAGATCCGTACAGGTGTGCTGGAGAACGGACAGAAGATCCAGCTGAAAGAGGGAGAGCAGATCGTACTGACTACAGAGCAGTGTGTCGGCAACAAGGATCGTGTTTCTGTCAGTTACGCAGATCTTCCGAAGGATGTCGCAGTGGGCGGCAGCATTCTCATTGATGACGGACTGATCGGTCTTGAGGTCCTGGAGCTTTCTGATACAGAGATTACCTGCCGTATCATCAATGGTGGTGATCTGGGCGAGAGAAAGGGTGTCAATGTACCGAATGTGAAGATCAATCTTCCTGCTCTGACAGAGAAAGATATCTCTGACATCCGTTTTGGTATCGATCAGGAGATCGATTATATTGCAGTTTCCTTTGTTCGTAAGGCTGATGATGTAAGAAAAGTAAAAGAGGTTCTTGCACAGTACGGTGGAGAGAAGATTGGTATTATCTCTAAGATTGAGAATGCCGAGGGTGTTGAGAATATCGATGAGATCATCGATCTGTCAGACGGTATCATGGTAGCCAGGGGAGATCTGGGTGTTGAGATCCCTGCTTATGAGGTACCATATGTACAGAAAGAGATCATCGCCAAGTGCAATGCCAAGTGCAAACCGGTTATCACAGCTACACAGATGCTGGATTCCATGATCCGTAACCCAAGACCGACACGTGCCGAGGTAGGCGATGTGGCGAATGCTGTTTACGATGGAACAGACGCTATTATGCTTTCCGGCGAGACTGCTATGGGTAAATACCCTCTGGAAGCACTGAAAATGATGGCACAGATTGCCATGGAGGCTGAAAGACATCTGGATTTCAGGGCTTATCGCAGAAATGATGCTCGGAAACACAGCGTTTCTACTGCGGTAGGTATTGCGGCAGTAAACATGGCAGATAACATGAATGCTGCATGTATCTGTACACCAACAATTGGTGGAAAGACTACAGCAACTATTTCCAACCTGCGTCCTTCCATTCCGATTCTGGCTGTCACACCATATGAACAGGTGAAGAGAAAACTGCAGCTGTACTGGGGAGTTCGTTCTGTAACAGGATTTATGGAGGATTCCACAGAGAATATCATCTCACATGCTCTGTATATGATCACCAGAGAGAAACTTGTAAAATCCGGTGATATGGTGGTGTTCACAGCCGGTGACCCTCGTACCAATGAGGTAAAGGATGAGGGTGCTGCTACCAACATGTTACAGGTTGTACAGGTGAAATAATAAGTAAAAGATTCTAAAGGCCTGCGGGCCATCGGGATTCCGGGAATTTCGGTGTGTTCGCGGGCTTTGTTGTGCCTAAAGAAGTTAACCTGATAAAAAAATTTTCTTTTTTTGATAAAAATAATGTGAGAAATACTTTTAATATTTCAAATATATGTTAATTTATATAGAGCAATGATTTTACTACGGTAAAATCGGTTGAGCAGGAAAGATGTATAGTAGATGCAGGTGACTGCATGGTAAAAGAAGGAGAACTATTATGAAAAAACCATTTGTAACAAAGGAGAAGCTGGAAGAAATCGTAAAAGTGATTCCAACTCCATTCCATCTGTACGATGAAAAAGGAATCCGTGAGAACGCGCAGGCTGTAAAAGATGCATTTGCATGGAACAAGGGCTTCCGTGAGTATTTTGCTGTAAAGGCAAATCCAAACCCAACACTGATTAAAATCCTTGGCGAGTATGATTGCGGATGTGACTGTTCTTCCCTGACAGAGCTGATGCTGTCTGAGGCTATGGGCTTCACAGGTGACAAGATCATGTTCTCTTCCAACGTAACTCCGGCTGAAGAGTATGTAAAATGTAACGAGCTGAACGGTATCATCAACCTGGACGATATCACACATATCGATTTCCTTGAGAAAACTCTTGGCTACATTCCAAAGAAGATCAGCTGCCGTTACAATCCAGGTGGAATGTTCACAATTACAAACGATATCATGGACAATCCTGGAGATGCAAAATACGGTATGACAACAGAGCAGCTCTTTGAGGCATTCAAGATCCTGAAAGAGAAAGGTGCTGAGGAGTTCGGTATCCATGCATTCCTTTGCAGTAACACTGTAACGAATGAGTACTACCCAATGCTGGCAAAGGTTCTCTTCGAGGTTGCTGTTAAACTGAAAGAGGAGACAGGTGCTCATATTACATTCATCAACCTGTCCGGTGGTGTAGGTATCCCTTACAAACCAGATCAGGAACCAAACGATATCAAAGTGATTGGTGAGGGCGTTCGCCAGGTTTACGAGGAAGTTCTTGTTCCTGCAGGCATGGGCGATGTTGCTCTGTGCACAGAGATGGGACGTTTCATGATGGGACCTTACGGTGGTCTTGTTACAACAGCAATCCATGAGAAACACATCCACAAAGAGTATATCGGTGTAGATGCATGTGCAGCTAACCTGATGAGACCAGCTATCTACGGTGCTTACCATCACATCACTGTAATGGGCAAAGAGGATGCTCCATGTGATCATCTGTATGATGTTACAGGTTCCCTTTGCGAGAACTGTGATAAATTTGCTGTAGACCGTATGCTTCCTGAAATCGAGAAAGGGGATATCCTCTTCATCCATGATGCAGGTGCACACGGATTCGCAATGGGTTACAACTACAACGGAAGACTCTGGTCTGCAGAGGTTCTTCTGAAAGAGGATGGAAGCTTCGAGCAGATCCGTCGTAAACAGGAGCCAAAAGACTACTTTGCAACACTGGACGGAACACCAGAGTTCAAGAAGATGTTCGGCTAATTAACAGAGCAAATTTATATGAATGAAATAAAAGGGGCAGGATGCG
>JAKSRN010000197.1 GCA_024403585.1 Lachnospiraceae bacterium
AACAGCAGATTCTTTTCATAGTAGAGTTTATTCCGTATACCCGGAAAAACCTGCAGTAAAATCAGGATTTCCGTCAGCAGGAACCACCACTTGAACTCTGTGGCAAGCTTTGCCATGCCGGTCTCTTCCGGATACAGAGCTCCACGAATCAGGCCGGCAAACAGCAGAACCAGAAAAAGGCAGGCCATGCCTCCATAGCTGGTAAAGAGAAGTTTCAGGATCTTCTGTGGAAGAGGAGTCGTATCCACTTCTTTCTTGTCCGTATCCTTCTCCAGATCCTTTTTCTTATCCGTTTCCTCAGAAAGCCCCCAGACTTTGTATTCTTCTAACGCTTTCTTTCTTTTTTCTCTTTTTTTCTTCTTTTCTTCTTTCTCCGTTTTGATCCGATGGGCTTCGCAGGCTCGAAGCACCTTAAAGAGCCGGAGTGTTCTTTTCATACAAACCTCACAATCTGAGACTGGGTGTAAAGCGGACATTCGCATTCCGCTCCGCTTCATGCTCATGAACACGTGGCTGCTCCGCAGCCTTCTCAGATAGGGCTTTGACCCTATCTGAGACAAGCATCCCCCTGACCCCTTCCTATGTCTTTACGACCTTGAGGAAGGGGAATGCTTGCCGTGTTCATAATACTACTAATAGAAAGATTCCTCTTCTATAACACAGATCCTTGCATTCCTCTCCGATTCGTGTCGGGGAACATAGGCTGTTCCTCAGTCAGCTGAATCGGAACCTTGTGTCTCATCAGACGAAAACCACTTGTCCGTATCTTTATTGATCATCAGATCGATCATATCCAGGGAAGCGGCATCTCCGTATTTGTCGAAAAGCCCGGTCAGACTTCCCGTATACTTCGATTCTCCTTCTACCAGTACCACAACCTGGTCACAGAGCCTGTCAACGGTCTGCAGTTTTTTATCTGCCACCAGTACAGCTCTGCCTCCCTGGGCATACTCCTTAAGTACCTGTTTTACAGAATCCACCTCCGATGCACTCAGTCCGTCAAAAAACTCATCCAGGATCAGATTTCGAGGTTGGTAGATCATGGCACCCAGAAGCATGACTTTCTTGTAGACTCCCTTGCTGTAACCGGACATTCTGTGTTTCAGTTCCAGGTCTACCTTCAGTTCCTTGGCATAGGTAGACAGGCAATGGCGTCTGTCATCTTCCTCCACCTCATAAATATCAGCAATAAAGCTCAGATACTCCTCACCGGTCAGACCCAGAAACTGGTCTGTGGTATCCGGCACATAGCCAAAGGCTCGTCTGGCCTCCATTGGATCCTGCGCGATATCATTGCCATCCAGCAGCACTTTTCCGTGGGAAGGTTCCTGAATACCGGTGATGATTCGGATCGCTGCCGTTTTCCCGGATCCCTTTCTACCGATCAGACCGGTAACCGAACCGTTCAGTACGGTCCAGCTGACCCTTTTCAAGGCTGTCTTCTGTTTTTTTCCCTGTCCGAATTCCTGTGTAATCTCTACGACCTGAATCATGTTGTCTCCTTTTCCACGGGTCTATATCTTGCAAATGTAGTTGACGCTTGCAGGCGGTCTGCATCTTTCCGAATGAGGCTGTCACTTGCAGGCGGTCTGCATTTCTCCGAAAATCTGCCATGCCAAAGATGGCACGGCAGATCTGAATTACTTGCGCTTGATGTTCAGCAGCTGGGCCAGAATCTCTGCGCATCCCTCATAGCCATAAGTACTGCTGTTCAGAAGGATGTCATAGTTCTCTTTAGCACCCCACTTCTGATCTGTATAATACTGATAGTTCAGTGCACGTTTTTTGTCCATCTCCTTCAGCATGGAGAGTGCTTCTCTGTCTGTTTTTGAATTACAGAATTCCTTGCAATACTGGATCTTCTCCGGCTCGTCACCAAAGATAAAAACATGCATCGCATCCGGATGGTCTCTCAGAATATAATCAGAGTTTCTTCCGATAATAATACAATTTCCTTCTTCCGCGATCTCACGGATCACCTGCTGCTGTGCATTGAAAACCACATCATCCACAGACTGTCCATCCATCGTCCTTCCTGCAAATGCAAACGAGAATACACTCTTTGTCGCAGCCCTCTCGCCCTGCAGCTCAATAAACTCCGGATCCAGGGAAGAAATCTCCGCAACCCTGAGACTGATCTCTTTGTCATATACTTTATATCCGATCTTTTCACCCAGTAATTCTCCAATATAGCGTCCACGGCTTCCGAATTCACGGCTCAGTGTGATAATACTCTTTTTCATAAATATGCACCCCTCTTTCTGGCAGGAATAGTATGAAAATAGTATAGCACAACCGCGCTGTTTTTTGTTGGAGAAAGGCCTGCTTACTTTGGTTTCTCTCCTGACCCTATTGGTAACGCCTGCTCAGTATTTCTTCTTTACTTAATGATTTTTTCCATCGATTTTTTCGATGCACCGCATGAAAATCATCGTCTTGTCGTCCAGTGGCAAATCATTGACATTTTCAGGGAAATAGACTAAATTAGTATCAACGCTTTAAATCTTTAAAGTGCAAAAATTTAATAAAAAGAAGAGGGGACTAATCATGAAACTTATTATTCTTATTCTCTACTTCGCACTTCTGATCTACATCGGTCTTCGCTGCCGTAAGCATGCGACTGATGTAAACGGATTCGTGCTTGGTGGCCGTAGTGTAGGTCCATGGCTGACAGCATTTGCTTATGGTACTTCTTACTTCTCCGCGGTAGTGTTCGTCGGTTACGCCGGACAGTTCGGATGGAGATACGGTATCTCTGCAACATGGGCAGGTATCGGTAACTGTATCATCGGATCTCTCCTTTCCTGGGTAATCCTCGGAAGAAGAACCCGTGTTATGACACAGCATCTGAATTCCGCAACCATGCCACAGTTCTTCGGTGAGCGTTTCAACAGCAATGCCCTGAAGATTGCAGCATCTGCTATCATCTTTATTTTCCTGATTCCTTACACTGCATCCCTGTACAACGGTCTTTCCCGTCTGTTTGGAATGGCTTTCAACATTGATTACTCTGTATGTATCGTGATCATGGCAGTACTTACAGCGATCTATGTTATCGCCGGCGGTTACATGGCAACAGCCATCAATGACTTTATCCAGGGTATCATCATGCTGTTCGGTATCGTAATTGTTATCGCAGCAGTTATTGCAAGCAAAGGCGGATTCATGGCAGCCCTTGATGGACTGGCTCAGGTAACTGACGAGACTGTATCCACAACACCTGGTATCTTTGCTTCTTTCTTCGGTCCGGATCCTCTGAACCTGATGTTCGTTGTAATCCTGACTTCTCTGGGAACATGGGGACTTCCTCAGATGGTACAGAAATTCTATGCTATCACAGATGAGGGTGCAATCAAAAAAGGTACTATCATCTCCACACTGTTCGCTCTGGTAGTTGCAGGCGGCTGCTACTTCCTGGGTGGATTCGGACGTCTGTTCTCTGATCAGATCGATGTTGCAGCAAACGGATTTGACTCCATCATCCCAACCATGCTGTCCGGTCTCAGCCCGGCACTGATCGCACTGGTAGTAATCCTGGTACTTTCAGCATCTATGTCCACACTGTCTTCTCTGGTAATCGCATCCAGTTCCACACTGACAATCGATTTCCTGAAAGACAACATCATTAAAGATATGAAAGAGAAATCACAGCTTCTTATGATCCGTGTTCTGATCGTGGTATTCATCGCAATCTCCGCTATCCTGGCTCTGATCCAGTATAAGAGTGCTGTAACATTCATCGCACAGCTGATGGGTGTATCCTGGGGAGCTCTTGCAGGAGCATTCCTTGCACCATTCCTTTACTCCCTGTACTGGAAGGGAACAACAAAGCTGTCCTGCTGGGTATGCTTTATATTCGGTTCTGTACTGATGGTAGCAAACATCTTCTTCAGACCATCCTTCCCAACTATCCTGCAGTCACCAATCAACTGCGGTGCAATCGCAATGCTGGCAGGTCTGGTGATCGTACCGGTAATCAGTCTGATCACACCAAAACAGGATGCAGCCGAGCTGGAGAAAATCTTCTCCTGCTACGATGAGACAAGAGTTGTAAAATCCAAAACAAGTCTTGGAGATTAATTTTAACTATCCTGAAACACACGAAGGGGCTGTCGCACTACTGATTTAATCAGTGGTGCGACAGCCCCTTTTTGCAGTGGTAAATTAGCCCTCGTTCTGTGCAGCAACCAGCTTGTCTGCACCATATTTCTTACGAAGT
>JAKSRN010000198.1 GCA_024403585.1 Lachnospiraceae bacterium
AATCTGTTTGTTCATTCGCATAAGCATCAGCCCGCTCATTCATAACAACAGCTTCATCTCCTGTTGCCCATACCGGGACGGAGCTAAGCACCAAGGATAAGGCTGACAGAATCGCTGTTTTTCTTAATGTTCTGTATTTCATAAACTTCTCCTTTCGGATCAATGGAATCTTTATAATTAATTCTATCATACCATAGTTCCGAAAAAAGAGGGTTGCAAACTCTTTTACTCGTTTGCAAACCCTCTTTTTATACGATCATGCTCATAATTCATAAGCAATACTTGCATCAGCCTGCGAATTAACAGCATTCTGTTTTTCTATACATTACGGTACCTGAATATTTCCATGATTCATCATAAAGGAGGCTTTTCCTTCTTTTCCGTAAACATGGATATTAAAGGTGCCTTTTTCATTATGAGCGGAAAGCTTTACTGTTGCTGAATAAAGACCTTCACTGTCCTTTGAAAGGGTATACCATTTCAGATCATTCTGTCCGCCGGTGGATCCCCAAACAGCAGCAGATACTACTGAATATCCTACCGGATTTGTTGTTGAAATAAGGAGCTGTGTCTTATCTTCACTCAATGCTACTGTCAGTTTTGCATCTTCTAAATCTTTCTTGATCAGGATATATGCACCAATGAACGTATCTTTTCCGTTCTTTGTTCCGTAAGCATGGATATTGTAAACACCATTACCTCCATGCATTGCATATTTCACATTGGCACGATAACCTCCGTCATAATATCTGGTTCCGTTATACCATTTGAGATCATCCTGTCCGTTGTCAGCAGTCCATACCGCAAAACGCACGCTGTCATAGTCATCGGTATTGGCAGCTTTTGTCTGGAAGGAGATTCCTCTATCTTCTGCTGTTACCACTGGCTTGGCATATGCTGTAACCGTAAGACTTGTACTGGCAGCAAAAGTATTCTTTCCATTTAATACGCCATATGCATGAAGAGCATACACACCGGTTTCATTATGTTTGGTAAGATCTACGGTTGTAGTCCAGCTTCCATCCAGATTCTTTTTAGCCGGATACCACTTGAGATCGTTCTGTCCGTTGGCATTTCCCCAGATTGCAATGGAGACGCTTGAGTATGGGAGAGCGTTCTCAAGAGTTGCTGTCACGACTCTCTGGGTTGGTGAAAGCACTGCATTCAGTTCCATTCCGCCAATTGAATCAACGGTAAAGGAGGTAGCTGCCAGGAATGTATTCTTTCCGGCTCTCATGCCATAGACATGCACATTGTATCTGCCCGTCTCCAGATGGTTCTGGATCAGGATATCTGCTGACCATGTACCGTCTGCATTCTGCTTTCCTGTATACCATTTCAGATCATTCTGGCTGTTTTTATCACCCCATACGGCAAATGATACACTTGTACATGCAGATACGTTCTTGATGGTTGCTTTATATTTACTGTTTTCTTCTACTGTTTTAACGGTTACACTCGGTTCAACCGGTTTCACTGTCTCCACTGTAGTTTTAGCTGCAAACTGGCTCTTTCCGTCCTTTGTTCCATATACATGTACGTGGAAAAGTCCTGTCTCTTTGTGTGCGGTAAAGTCTACAGATGCTGTCCAGCTTCCGTCAGCTTGCTTCGTGAGATCATACCACTTCAGGTCATTCTGTCCACTTACACTTCCCCATACAGCAGCTTTTACCTTGGAATAACCTGCAAGATTCTTTGCAGATATATCGATCATGGTGCTTTCGTCCGTCTGTACGGCAGTTACCTCAGGCTGAAGAGTCTCTGTAAGATCGATCTCGGTCTTTGTTACAAAGCTCTGTTTTGAAGCAAGGATACCATATACATGGATACTTGTTGGACCGTCTCCAATTAAAGAAGCACGATCAATTGTATAGGTAACTTCATCTTTTCCTTTAACGGATGTTTTTGTCCAGACCAGATCATCCTGACCTTTCACATTGGTCCAGATTGCAGTATTCAGAGTAGTATAATCCGCTACTCCCTTCATTGTGACGCCGATCAGGCCGGTAGCCTCATCATACTCGGCTGTAATCTCCGGTTTTGTCTCCTGCATGGTAACTGTAATAGATTTTGCAGCCAGGAAGGTATTGCCGCTATACAGATGGATATGATATGTATCGGAAGATCCATGATTCGCCAGATCCACCTGTGTACTCATGGAACCATCAGAATTCTTCTTCAGATCGTACCACTTCAGATCATCCTGACTATTTGTATTGCTCCATACAGCTGCTCTTATGGAAGAGGTTCCTGTAATACTTGTCGCTTTTATATCCAATACACGTCCTGAATCAGATACAGACACGGATGCTTTGGCAGTCGGAACAGGGCTGACATTGATCTGGAATCCACCATCTCGTCCCGCAAGCCAGTTAGCGTGTGAATCAACTGCCGCAGCATAGCTTCCGGCAAATGGTGCGCCGGATGGCTTCTGATTTGCTCTTCCTAAATATTTCCATCTGATATAGTTGATATTGGCAGCTGTGGAAAGCTCAGCTCCCCATGTACGGACCATACCGGAAAGACTGCTGAACACGCCTCTGTACTGCTTATACAGCTGCTGCATCCTTGTGGCAAATGCAGGCACCGCCATCAGACTTCTCATCATCTTCTGGAAAGAGATTCCATACATGACTGTGTAGGTATGATTGTTTTTGTTCGATTCCATGTTCTGAGACATATCGAAATCCCAAAGAGGACCAAGGTGAATCACGTCACCAGGACCATCTTTATACCAGTACCAGCTGGTATTATAGGACTCACAGTTGCAGAGATATTCGTTGGCCAGAAGCCATTTTGCAAAATCATCAACAGAAATATATTTGCCAAGACTGGCAAGTGTCACTCGTGATGGATCTGTATTAAAGAGATACTGCTCGAAAGCAGAAAGTGAATTATGAAAATGATCCATTGCTGCCTGTGAATTATTCTCGTCAACTGTATCTGCCAGAGAATAATACACATTCATGTAATCATCATGAAAATAATAGTCTTCCTGAGCATAGAACACATCCAGCTCACAAAGGGCTCCCAGCGGATCTGTCAGGTTAACACGATTCTGATCAACCTCTACCTTCTCACCGATTGTATAAGTTCCGCGATACTCTCCGTCAATCCAAAGATCCACATACTGGGTATCCGGTGTGAAAGGCATTCCAATGGCGTCTCCTGCATAAAAACCTACTTTATTACGAAGCATGTCGTCATCGAAAGAATTGGCAAGCAGGATCCATTTTTTTGCTTTTGCCATACCAAGAACACTCTGTTTCTTGCTGAATTTGATCTGATAAGGCTTTTTATCAGAATAGACCCAGGTTGTGTTTCCTCTTCCTTTGATCTCTACATCATCCTGTTTCACATTCACATTGCCGGCTTCATCCGTAAGGAGAACAGACTGACCTTCATACTTAATGGTCTTTGATCCGCCATTCAAGGTAGCAAGGTCTGTGGTATTCAATGTAATGGAAAGACTCGGAATTCCGGACTGCTCTACAATAACATTGTATTTTTTGCCGTCTTTCGCAGTGAGTGTAACTCCATCTCCGCTATTTGCAAAAGCACCGGTTACGGTATTGGTAGTCATATCCAGAGTACCCCTGGAGGTCTTTTCCATCCTGATACCGGTCACCTTCATCTGCATCTCACTGATCTGGATCGCATTCGTCAAAAACAGATAATAACGGTCTGAAGAAGAATCATACCAGGCTTTTACGGTTGCTCCATTGGCATCCTCTGTTTCAATACCGAATGCACCTGTTTCTTCGAAATCCCTGTCTTCTTCCTTCGCTTTTTCAGTCTCGGTTTCTTCACCGTCCTCGGTTACTTCTTTTTCATCTTCAGCGTCTTCTTCCGGCTCCTCCGAATCTGTTGTAATCTCTTCGCCTTCTTCAGATCCGGTACCGTCCATGCCTGTATCATAGTCTTCAGCCGGATTCTGCTGTTCAGTTTCAGGCGCTTCTACGTATCCTTCGGATTCTGTGACAACTGCTGCATCATCAGGTTCTGCATAAACTGTGGCACTGCACATGGATAATGTCAGACTGGATGCCAACAGCAACGCCTGAAATTTCCTAAGAAATGTACGTTTCCCTTTCATCATAATTCCCCTCTCCTTCCGCTTTTCTTTAGAAATTATATATAAGTATATCATACGAAAGCATTTCTTACTAATACAGATGATTGAAA
>JAKSRN010000199.1 GCA_024403585.1 Lachnospiraceae bacterium
CTGCCGCAGTTTGCACAGCAGCCGTCCTTCATTCCAAGAGGATATGAATTATACCAGGCACGCTGAATCAGAAGCGAACCGCACGAAGGACAGTATGTCCTGCTGCCTTCAGTGTGTATCACATTTCCGACATACGGATAATACAGTCCGGCGTCCTTTGCCTGATTGAAGACTGCATCCATCAACGCCTTTGATGCAGCAGACACATCAGTCATCTTATACTGCGGCGAAAACGCCGTGAAATGATGCGGGACGAGAGGTCCAAGAGTATCAATCTCCCACTCAAGCATTGATGCAAGTCCATCAGAAGAATCATTCATTCCGGGGATTATAAGCGTCACCAGTTCCAGATGACGTTTCAGCTCGGACACGCGCACAACAGTATCAAGAACAGGTCTAAGAGATGCACCGCCGCAGATTCTACGATAAAACTCATCAGAGAATGCTTTCAAATCGATTCTGAACGCATCCATATAGGGTGCAATTTCTAAAACCGCATCCTCACTCAGATATCCGTTGGTAATCATCGCTGTTTTAATTCCTGCTTTATGCGCAAGACGTGAAACATCATACATATACTCATAGAATACCGTCGGCTCGTTGTACGTAAATGAGATACTCTGTACTCCCTCACGCTGTGCAAGAGAGATAACTTCTTCCGGGGATACTGTCACCGTCTCCGCGTCAGTACACTGTGACAGAGTGTGATTCTGACAGTGACGACAGGTAAAGTTACACCCGAATGAACTGATAGATAACGTACTGCTTCCCGGGAGAAAATGGTTCAGCGGTTTTTTCTCAATAGGGTCTATCCCGCAGGCAGTAAGTTCGCCGTAGGTTTTTGTTTCAAGAATGCCTGAAACATTTTCGCGTACTCCGCAAAATCCGGAATGCCCCGGCAAAATACGGCAGCGCCGCGCACAAAGATTACAGACGCACGTTTCAGTATCGAAAAAGCGTGCCTGCATAAAAATAGGTTATTGGGAAGGATTATTCCTTCTTCTCAGCAGCTTTCTTGGTGGTCTTCTTTGCAGCCGGCTTCTTCTCTGCGGTTTCGCCTTCTGCCTTCTTGGCGGTCTTCTTTGCTGCGGGCTTTTTCTCTGCGGTTTCGCCTTCTGCCTTCTTAGTGGTCTTCTTTGCTGCAGGTTTCTTTTCTGCAGTTTCGCCTTCTGCTTTCTTGGCAGTCTTCTTTGCTGCAGGTTTCTTCTCTTCCTCTTCTCCTTCCTTCTTCGGGCGCGGGAAAGATTCAACGAACTTTACTGCATCAACTTCAGGGAAGAGTTCAAGTGCATCCTGCATAATCATGTACTGAGTCATGAACCAGTTCTGGTTATACATTGCAATCATTGCCGGGACTTCAATGTAAACAGAGTCCTTGTGTGCGTTGCTGACTTTCATCTCACGTCCGGTAAGGAGTTTGATAGTTCCTGCAAGACACTCAACCGGGTCAGTTACAACTTCTTCGATGGTGTAAACGTACTCGACTTCCTGACCTGCTAACGGGTGGTTGAAATCAACAAGGTATCTGCTTCCAATCTTGTTTACCACAACACCCTCGCGGCCTTCAACAACTAAGCGTTCGAAAAGTTCCGGCTTGTGGTCAAATGCCTTTTTGTCGAGTGCTTTGACTTCATCTTTGTTGTGCTCGCCGAATGCTTTTGCTGCCGGGATTACAACTTTGTATTCAGTTCCGACTTCTTTGCCGAGAAGATCTTCATCGACTCCGGCTAAAACCTGACCGGCACCAACTTTTACGATTGACGGTGCATAGTTGAATCCTTCACGGAAAATGTTTCCTTTCTTTGCTGCTTCTGCATCGGTAGTGTCAAACGGAACACCGTTTACAGATCCGGTGTAGTTGAGCTTGATATAGTTTCCTGCTTCAATAACCATATGAATCCTTATTCTATAGGTCTTTTAAACATATATGTATTTTTTCTCAGATGCCTTTGATTATCACTCAGATGAGTTCATATCCTGCCTTTGAAAGCGCATTGGAGGCAGCTTCTGTGTTTTCACGTCTGACCAGAATGTAATCTGTGTTAAACGTAGAAAGAGCAAAAATACTGATGCCTTCTGCGGCAAGAACGGATGATATGTCTGCAAGAATACCTATCAGGGAAAAATCAAGAACGCCAACAATACGAAAACCAGTCCAGTGGTCTTCACGTTCAATAACAATTTCCGGGACGATTTCAGCGGGACATACCAGTGAATACTCGTCATCTGTTTTTGCTGTGAATACAAAATCCCCTGAGATATCAACACCGGAAAAGTCTTTTACGCGGCAGACTGAAAAATCAGGAGAGAGTCTTTCGATACGCATCATTTACTTTTTCTCCGGCGAGGGAAGAAACAGCGGAACAATTCTGGCAAGTCCTTCGCGGTCTCCAATCACAACAACGGTATCTCCGGCTGAAAGAAGAGTTGTTCCGGCAGGAGAAACATCTGCACCTTTATCTCCGCTGTGTTTTACCGCTAAAACTGCCACGCCGTAATTCTGTCTCAGATGAATCTCTGAAAGGGGTTTTCCGCAGACTTCACAGCCGTCTTCAACACGAATCTGGGTGACGCGGGACATTTCTCTCGACATTGCCTCATCAGCGTGTTTTGCTCTCACATGGATTGATTCCAGAAGATTTGGACTGTCCTGTGTATCACTTGTTTTTACAATCGGGATGTCGATGTACTTATCATAGAGATCAGACCTGATTTCCTTGCTGAACTGTTCAATATCCTGTACCGGCATCTGTTTGCTTGCGAGAATCCTCTTAAACATCTGCACTGCAGACTCACGTTCATCAACAATAACCGAGTCCGCACCGAGTTTATAGAGGTCTGTTGTTTCCGAGATAAAACGGGAACGGGTAATGATAGTAATCTGCGGATTTAAGCGGCGGGCTGCCGTAATAATAGCTTTTACTGCATCCATCTGCGGAATGGATATGACAATTGATGAAGCACTGCGGATGCCTGCATACTCAAGAACTGCTTCGCGGGAGGCGTCACCAAAGGCAATAGGAACGCCTTTCGCCCGTTCATTGGTGACGGTTTCTGCATTGGTTTCAAGGACGATATAGTCTATCTGCATCCTCTCCAATGCCCGGGCAACATATCTTCCGGCAAGACCGTAACCGACGATAATCTCATGCTCTTTTTTCATTTCTTCCGGATCTTCCGGTTCTGGAACCTTCGGCTCGAAGAATTTCTTAACAAACTTCGGCGCAAGTTTGACGATGAAAGGAGTTGCAGCCATCGTTACGATTGAGATAGCAAGGAAGATCTGATAAATTTCCTGATCAAGAATGCCTGCTTCAAGACCGGTTGAGCCGAGAATGAATGAGAATTCTCCAATCTGTGAAAGACCTACTGCAGAAAGCAGCGCTGCCCCGGTTGCAACCCCTATCGCTTTTACTGAGATGAAGTTGATTGCCGTTTTAAAGAGCAGAAGGGCTGCAGCGATTCCAAGAACGATTGCCAAATGATTCCAGAGGTACTGGAGATTCAGCATCATACCAATAGATACAAAGAAGAAACTCGTCAGAATATCTCTGATAGGAGTAATCTGCCCGAGAATTTCATGGTTGTAATCTGAACCGGAAATAGCCACACCCGCAAGGAATGCACCAAGGGCTAACTCAACGCCGCTGAATGACATAATCCATGCAATACCAAAGCAGATTACAACCACTGCGATTACGAATAGTTCTCCGTTTCTGGTAAGAGCTATGTGCCGCAGAATCTTTGGTACAAAGTAGATTGCTGCAATCAGCACTATACCGAGGAAAATAAGACCGCCGACTAATTTTATAATTGATTCAGTGATGTCGCCGCTGCCGTTCTGGGCAAGGAACGGGACAAGCAGCATCATCGGAACGACGTTTAAATCCTGAAATATAAGAAGACCGAGAGCGATTTTACCATGGCGTTTGTCAACCTCGCCGCTCTTCTGGTAAATGTTCATGATGATAGCAGTTGATGAGTGGGCAACAAGGAATCCGATAAATAATGAGACGTTGAATGAGAACCCGAACGCCATCATAATAGCGCAGACTGCACCCGTAGTTATGACTAACTGAAGAGTTCCTCCTATCAGGACAATCTTTTTCATCGCCAAAAGATTCTTCACAGATATTTCCAGACCGATGGTAAACATCAGAAGAATGACACCAAGGTC
>JAKSRN010000002.1 GCA_024403585.1 Lachnospiraceae bacterium
AACATGAACAAAGTAATTTTGATGGGACGTCTCACAAGGGACCCAGATGTTCGATATTCGCAAGGGCAGAATCAGACCTGCATTGCAAGATACACTTTAGCGGTCGAGAGACGTTTCAAACAGGAAGGGCAGCAGTCAGCTGATTTCATTGGATGCGTAGCTTTCGGGAAGGCAGCGGAATTTGCTGAGAAGTACCTGAAACAGGGAACCAAGATAGCAGTCACCGGCAGGATCCAGACGGGAAGCTATACGAACCGAGACGGACAGAAAGTCTATACCACTGATATTGTGGTTGAAGAGACGGAATTTGCCGAGAGTAAAAACAACAAAAACGGAGTTAGCGCAGATTCGGAGCATGAAAGACCTTCACAGGGTCCAGTAGACAGTGACGGTTTCATGAATATTCCAGATGGGATTGAGGACGAGCTGCCATTCTCGTAGAGAGGAGGAAAGAAAATGTTTCTACACAGAGGAACACTGACAAAGATGCTGAAGCAGGCATACAAGGACGGATTGAAGATTGCAATGGACAATGGCTGGCTGTATCTGGCCGGATTGTACTGGGAAGCAAGTATCAAGAGCGACTTCGTTCCGAAAGAGACTCTGGGAGAGATTATCAAGCTGACAGGAGCACTTCCTGGAGAAGGAGAAAAGTGGGAGTGCACAGCTGACGGAAATCAGACAGAGATGCCGATTGATACCACAATCAATCCGGATAACTACAGAATGGGACCGCTGACAATCACAGATACTCTGCAGATCGGGACAAAAGGAACCATTCAGAGATTTGTTCAGGATGAATCCACAGGAGTTATTTATTTAATCAACAATGTGTTTGTGAATCTTGTGGATAAAAAGAACATTGAATACGACAAAGGTGAATATGAGCCGGGAGATCCGATGTACAGCGCATATGGAGTGCTCTGGCAGAACAATGTATGCAGACTGAAAGCACATTTCAGAACCGATGAGAAGAACAACAAAATCATGGAAAGCCTGAAAGGAGTGGATATCACTCCGGAGGTACCGTGATGTTATACCCGAAACCGACAAAGAAGAAGAAAAGAAAAGCGCACAAAGCGTCGATTATGCACGGCAGAGATGGCACATGCTATCTCTGCATGATGCTGAATCAGGATTATAGCTACAAGAAGACATTGCAGGAGCATCACGTGTTCAATGGGCCAAACAGGTCGAGATCCGAGGCAGAGGGATTAAAAGTGTTCTTGTGTCTGGAGCATCATACAGCAGGTCCGGCAGCAGTGCACAATAACGCAGAGAATATGCTTTTGCTGAAAAGGGAGGGACAGAGAGTATATGAGAGAGATCACACCAGAGAAGAGTTTACAGCAGCTTTTGGAAGAAACTACCTCGACTAGACAGTGCGAAGGATGCTTCGGCGGAGCGCTCACGGACTGCGAGGAGTGCCTGAAGAGAGAACATAGAGCGGACAGAAAAGACAGATTTAGAGAACTGATGAGCAATGCGTTCGACACAGACGAAGTGAACCATATGGAGTACGACCTGGACGAACTTGGATTCTTCGATGCGCCGGCGTCAATCAAATATCATGGATGCGAGACAGGAGGATTGTTCGAGCACTCATATTGTGTGACAAATACTCTGCTGAGATTAACGGAAGACCTTGGACTCAAGTGGAAGATGGAAAGAAGTCCGTACCTGATCGGGATGTTTCACGACCTCTGCAAGTGCGAGAGTTATACATGGAGCAACACGGCGGCGAAGTGGGAGTACAACAAGGAGATGACATTGCCGGGACATGGAGAGAAGTCTGCAATGATGGCAATGAGACTGACATATCTCTCCGAAGAAGAGATGATGTGCATCAGGTGGCACATGGGAGCCTTCGACGACAATAAGAACTGGGAGTATTTCACAAGGGCAGTGAGAGAGAATCCGAATGTATTATATGTGCACATGGCAGATATGATAGCTTCTCAGGTGCATGGAGTATAGGAGGTAAGATGGCTTTAGACAGAAATCCAAAGCACAACGGTGAAGGATATCCGGATCCGACGGCTTACAATGCAATTAAGACTGTGAGAAAGCAGGAGACACTGGAAAGAGAAAGAGACATCGGAAGACTGATGGAACATATCAAATGGATTACAGACCTTGCCGGATTCGAACTCGGCAGCAGGATTGTATTCAAAGACAAGAAGACAGGGAGGATATATAAGTGATTGAGATTGCGTTTGAACCACACGACACGATGGGATTTGTGCAGAAGCTGGTAACAGCAGAGCAAGAAGTGAAACTGAGTGGAATATATAAACAGATTGCAGGGCGAGAAACAGAATTGCAGGATGCATTCGACCTGAACGAACTGGAAGAAATCGCAGAATATATTCAGACATATGTGAAACACAGAAGACAAGAACAACAGTAGGAGGAACAGACAATGCCGAATGTGAGGCCATTAAACAAAAAGAAATATGGAATCAGCAAGCACGCTTTCATGACGGCTCGCTCGTACTGTCTGCAGTATCCGGAATGGAAGGAGGAATTGAAGGATACTATAAGTTCAGTGAAGAGTCCTCAGGTCACAGGCATGCCAGGCGCACATAACGGCAAGAGCGATCCTACAGGCGCACTGGGAGAAAGACGTGCAGAACTCAGCGAGAAGATTGAGAAGGTGGAAGCGACAGTGCTGGAAGCAGTAGAGGGAGACAGAGTGCTGTTCAAGTACCTGCTTGAATACGTGACGACAGAGGGAGCGACCTTCTACCAGATGAAGCAGAAAGGAATCCCGTGCGGTTCAACAATGTTTTACAAGATGAGAAGATACTTTTATTTTCTGATGGCGAAGAAGATCTGAGTTAATCAGAGGACAAAACTTCGTGCTATATTAGTAAGGCCGAAAGAAGAGAATAAGATATACAGCGCAAAGGCTCCGGGAAAAACCGGGGCCTTTTGTGATGGAGCGAGACATGCAGAAAGACAAACTGAAACAGTGGATCGAGGAACTGATAGCGAAGAAAGAACTCTGGAGATTCTACAAGTCAAAGGAGTGGACGGAGCTGAAGGAGAAGATACTGGAAGAGAACCATTACGAATGCGAGATCTGCAGGAGCAATGGAATCATTACAAGATATGACATAGATGCAGAGGGAAACAAAAGGCTGCTGAGTACTGTGCATCATGTACAGTTTGTGAGGAAGCATCCGGCTCTTGCATTGAGCAGGACATACACATACAAGGGAAAGGAATACAAGAACCTGATACCAGTATGCAAGGCTTGTCACAATAAGCTGCATCCAGAGAAGAGAAAAAAACGTGCATCAGATAACGGCGAACGATTCGTGAATGAGGAACGCTGGTAATTATACCCCCCACTCCCCCGTAGCCCTTTTTCATTTGGGAGGGCTTACAACGGAAGAGGGGCACGACAAAAAACCTACGCGCGCACGCGTGAGGAAAAAAGGGAGGTGATGAGACGAGATGGCACATTCGCAAAAAGCAATTAGAGAATCATTGTATGCGCAGCTTCGAGCAAAAGGGGCTGATGTAGCTCACTTCGAAGCGCTTGTGGACGACTATGTAATGTATTTCTCGATGGTTCAAAAAATGAAAAAGGACCTGAGAGTAAGGGGCACGACATATCCTGCGACGTCGGCAGCTGGAAAGAATTACGAAAAGGATAATCCGAACGCAAAACTACTCCCGCAGTACACAAGATCCATGCTGACAATCCTGAAAGACCTCGGTCTCACCACTGACAAAATTGCAGAGGAAGACGGAGAACTATGACGAATATCCGGAACATCCCAGAAATTCAAGAATGGATAGATATCGTTGAGCATGACACATTCATGTGCTGTGAAGAACAACATCTACTGGTCAAACATGTGAAGAGATGCTTCGCATACGAGAATATTCACGTTGATCAGGAACAGCTCGGAAAGTACATGAAGATCTGCGACGAATATCTGCCGTTCGACCTGTTCCCGTGGCAGAAATTTGTAATAGCCTTACATGATTGCACATACTGGGATGACACCGGGATGCCAAGATGGCCAGACCTATTCGCCATGCTGGGCCGAGGCGGAGGAAAAGATGGAACGATAGCAGCTGAAGCGTTCTGCCTGACGTCTCCGTACAACAATATCAAAGAGTATGATGTCGATATCTGCGCCAACAACGAAGAGCAGGCAATCAGACCGGTACAGGACTTGACAGGATTCTTCGAAGAGCCGGCAGTTTCTAAGAAAATCAAGAAGTTTTATCGATGGACAAAAGAAAAAATCGTCAGCATCAAGACGAAATCCACGATAAAAGGAAGGACGAACAGCCCGAAGGGAAAGGATGGTTTGCGCTCTGGAATCGTAATCTTCAACGAGATACACCAGTATGCAAATTATGACAATATCAACGTGTTCACTACAGGTCTGGGAAAGAAGAAACATCCGAGAAGGTCGTACTACACCACAAATGGAGAAGTGCGGGAAGGTCCGCTCGATGATCTGCTGGACGATGCAGAGGACATTCTGAGAGCAGGAGCCGACGATAATGGACTATTGCCATTCATCTGCAGGCTGAACAAAAAAGACCAGGTACACGATGAGAAAAACTGGACAATGGCAAATCCTTCGCTTCCGTATCTGCCGAACCTGTTAGCGGAGATCCGCAAAGAGTACAGGGAATGGAAGAAGAACCCGGAACGACTGCCGGCATTCATGGACAAGAGAATGAACCTTCCAGAGGGAGGAAAAGAAGCCGCAGTAACTTCCTGGGAGAATATCAAAAATACAAACAAGGAAGTACCGGACATGTCAGGATGGAGCTGCACGGTAGGAATTGACTACATGAAGACCTCGGACTTTGCAGCAGTCAATTTCCACTTCAAGAACGGAGATAACAGATACGACATCAATCACGCGTGGATCTGTTCAGCATCCAAGGATATTCCGAGAATCAAAGCTCCATGGAGAGAGTGGGTGAAGCAGGAAAAACTGGGATACGTGGATGATATTGAGATACATCCTTCTGTGATAGCGAATTATATCTTCGAGATGGGAAAGAAATACAACATTTCGATGGTGGCGATAGATAACTACCGATATTCTCTTCTGGCCGATGCGTTGGCCAAGGTAGGCATTTCAAAAGAGCATGGAAATCTGCTGCTGGTGAAGCAGACGGATATCATCAAGGTGGTGCCGATCATAGACCATTGCTTCCTGAATGGATACTTCCATTGGGGAGACGATCCGGTGCTAAGATGGGCAACGAATAATACAAAAGTAATCAGATACGGAAAACAGCAGGGAGCCGACAAAGGCTCCTTTGTTTACGCAAAAATCGAGGCGAGAAGCCGAAAGACAGACCCGTTCATGGCGGTCGTAGCATCGATGGTGCCAGAGGCAGAAATCAAGGAACGACCAAAGCACAGGAACGTGAAAACAATTACCATCTAGCAAAGGAGGTGAAATGATATGTCGTGGTTTAGCAATTTCCTGGAAAGGCTATTTCCGACAAGAGGGAAATTCGGAAGCACAGACGCCGTAATCATAGATATCCCCGCAGAACTGTATTACAAAGAGCTGGCAATATACACAGCTTCGTCACTGATCGGAAACGCGATTTCAAGGTCAGAGATAAAGGTATTCCAGAACGGAGAACCGGTAAAAAGGAGCGAAGACTATTTCCTGCTCAATGTATCGCCAAACAGAAACGAGACGAGCTCTGTGTTTTGGCACAAGGTAATCAATAAGACAATCAGAGAAGGAAAGTCCCTGGTGGTCGAAGCTGCAGGAGCATTGTATTGTGCGGATTCGTTTGCGGTAGAAAGAGAACAGCCGATACTGGGAAACGTATATTCCTCGGTAGTGGTCGGAAATCTAACGTTCGATAAAAAGTTCACGCCGGACAACAGCTACCTGTTCTGCCTGGACAACATCAACGTAAAGACAATCATTGACGGCATGTACGACGAATACGGAAAAATCATGTCGGCAGCAGCAAAGGCGTTCAAGTACACGAACGGCCGAAAGTACAAGATTCACATCGATGGTGTAAAGTCCGGAGATGAAGAATTTGAAAAAGAGTTTGAGACAATCATCTCAGAACAGCTGAAGAACTATATATCTTCAGAGAATGCAGTATATCCGGAATTTGATGGATATTCGCTGGAAGCAGATAAAGGCGTAACACCTAGAAGCTCAGATGATTTTATCAAGCTGAAAGAGAATCTTTTCAACACTGTGGCAGCGGCTTTCCACATACCACAGTCGATGATGACGGGAAACATTACAAACATGAATGAGATTGTAGGAGCGTTCCTGTCGTTTGGAGTGGATCCATACGCGGATATGATTACGGAAGTGCTGAACAAGAGAGGAGGAGTCGAAAACTACATCAAGGGAAACATGTACATGGTGGACACTAGCAAGATCCATCATAGAGACTTGTTCAATGTAGCGGTAGGTGTGTCCAATCTGATCAGCAGCAGTGTCATGTGCGTGGATGAAGTGAGGGAAGAGCTGGGTATGGCACCGCTGAACACAGAATGGAGCAGAAAGCACTTCATCACAAAGAACTTTGAAGAGATTACAAAATTCTTGAAAGGAGGTGAAGAGTAGTGAAGAAGCAGAAATTCTGGCAGATCACAACGAACCAGAGAACCGCAGATATTAACATTTACGGAAATATCACATCGTGGGCATGGGAAGAGTTGGGAGAAGTGTCTGCGCATGGAATCAAGCAGGAAATTGACGAGCTGGATGTTGACGTGATCAACGTGTATATCAACAGCTACGGAGGAGAGGTGGCCGAAGCACTGGCAATCTACTCTGCGCTGAAGAGACATTCGGCAGCAGTCCACACATACTGCGACGGATTTGCATGTAGCGCGGCAACTATCATCTTTGCAGCTGGAGACACAAGAACGATGGGAGAACTGTCGCTCTTGATGATTCATAACTGCATGAGCTATCTCGGATATGCAAATTCCGAAGAGATGAGAAAAGCTGCAGAAGATAACGACAAGATCAACCGGTCGAGCATTGAAGCATACAAGAAGATTTCAAATCTTTCCGAGGATGAAATCAAAGAGATGATGAATGCAGAGACATGGCTGACAGCGAAAGAGTGCCTTGAGCACGGATTCGCAACAGAGATTGCAGATTTCGAAGAAGATGACGACCAGACAATGCAGTCTGCATTTGCGACCATCAGAGAAGCGGTGATTGCAAAGAGAACTGGGATGTCAATCGAAGAGAAAGTAGATGCAATCTACCAGAAGCTGTTCCTTGAGAAAAAGGAACCGGAAGAGCCAAAGCCACAAGAGCAGAGGCCACAGGAAGAGAAAAAAGATTTCCTTGCTACATTTTTCAATAATTTGATTTAAGGAGGTAATAGACATGTATAAGGGAAGCAACACTATGGTCAGAAACGCGGTTGTAGCAATGCAGCATGCAATCGAGACCGGCAACAAAGACAATATCACTGATGCATTCGAGAAGTTTGGCGAGGCAATCGCAGCATCAGTACAGGCAGACTTCGAGTCTGCAAACGGCGACAGAAATATCCTTCTCCAGAGAGGCTTCAGAGTGCTCACTTCCGATGAGCAGAAGTACTACGAGAAGGTGATTGAGGCAGGCAAACAGGGCACTATCCAGCAGATGAACGGATTACTCACTCCTGAGGTGATGCCTATCACTATCATCGAAGATGTGTACAGAAATCTCACTGAAGAGCATCCTCTTCTTGCGAGAATCAACTTCCAGTCAGTTGAGTACCTCACCAGATGGATCATGAACGACCACAGCGTTCAGACTGCTCACTGGGGCAACGTAAACGATGCCATCACTAAGCAGATCACTTCTGCATTCAAGACTGTAGAGATTACTCAGTGCAAGCTCTCTGCTTACGCCGTGATCGAGCTCGACATGCTTGATTTGGGTCCTACTTTCCTCGATGGCTACATCAGAGCGTTCCTTCAGGAAGCACTCTACGTAGCGCTTGAGAATGCGATCATCTCCGGTACCGGCCACAACATGCCTGTAGGTATGGACAGAGACATCCACCAGGGCGTAACTGTAAACACTTCTACCGGTTATCCTGCAAAGGCTGCTATTCCGGTAGCTTCTTTCATGCCTCAGGAGTACGGCAAGGTGCTTGCAAATCTCGCTGTAACTGAAGTGTACTACACTCAGGATTCTACTGGTAACGTAGCAGACAAGGCGACTGCAGCAAATGCAGATGGATCTGCAAAGGCTGGCTACACTAAGCACGGCGGCAACATCAGAAGTTTCGACCAGGTAACTCTCATCTGCAACATGGTGGACTACCTCACCAAGGTAATGCCTGCAACTACTGTGCTCAACGCAGAGGCTAAGTTCGTGAACAACTTATTCCCGTTCCCTACTGAGGTCATCAGATCCAGCGCAGTTTCTACTGGAAAGGCCATCATCTGCCTTCCTGAGGAGTACTTCATGGGAGTGGGCACTTCCAAGACTGGCACTATGAGCTACTCTGACGAATTCAAGTTCCTTGACGACCAGAGAGTATTCAAGATCAAGATGCACGCAATGGGCAAGGCGTTCGACAACACCGTAGCCATCGTAATCGACATCTCTAATCTTGATCCTGGTTACATCACTGTACTCAACAAAGAAGTACCTACTGCGTAATTAGGAGGATGAATCATGCTGGACAGAAATAATCTTCCGGAAGGACTGCTGGACAGCGTGAAACGTCAGCTGACCATTACGTGGGATGACGAGGATACAAACGGGAAGCTGCTTGACATGATGGAAGATGCAGAGCAGGAACTGAACCATATTCTGGGCGCTGAGATGGACTACTCGGCGCCAGGAATGGCCAGAAGGCTGTATCTGAATTATATGTTGTATGCATGGAATGAGTGCCTGAATGAGTTTGAGGATGCTTACAGAAAAGATATCCTGAGAATCAGACATATCAACAGAGTGAAAGGGGCGAGAGAACGTGCTGAGGAAGAATAAAGGGAAATTCCCGACATTCAATGACGGCATGCTGCGGATCTGCATCGAAAAGAAGCAGGAGACAGACTTCGGAGCTCCGAGGAATGCTAGGAAAACAGAGGATTTTGAATTCGTGATGAAGCTGGGATTCAAGGAAATGTCTAAAAGAGACGAAGACTTGAATTTTGCTGAAAGCGAAGACAGGACCTTGAGCATGAAGGTGAAAACCAGATTGAGATATCAGGTGAAAAAGACACACATGGTATTGATTGAGGGCATGCTGTACAGCATTATCCATATCGATTACGACAAAGCAGAGGAAGTCATGTATCTGTATCTTGAGGAGGTGAGAAAGGTTGAGTGTACTGAAGGAAACTAGAAAAACACTGGAAGCACTGGCCGCGGATACGGAAGTGCCAATGAGTGGCGGAGTGCATTACGGCATGTGCCGAGAAAAAGACCTGCCAGAGTGGAACTATTTCGTATTCAACAGACTGAAAACCGCAAAATCATCCAACAGAATGGACAGGCAGACATATTACCAGGTTCATGTAATCCACGAGGACTTCATCCCGGAAGGGTATATCGAGAAGGTAATCGAGACACTGCAGGCACAATGCGCCGGCGCAAAATTAAAGCAGACCGATGATGATGTGCTTTACAATTATGTGCCTAAGGGGAAGACAAACCTGGTGGCCGAGATAGCGACGATCACGCTTGTTCATCCGGAAAAGAGGTGCTAAATGGCATCTTTTGAATTAGACATCGATGAATTTGAAAGTCTGCAGCAGAGCATGGAAGCATACGGAGATGGAGCAATTCGCATCATCAACGATGTGATCCAGAATGAAGGTGCAGAGAAGATAAAGGCAGAAATCATGCCTTTATTGCCAGCCTCAGGAAGAACGTGGAAAAGGAAAAAAGCGCCGGCAAGAAGCGCGGCACCATTCACACAGCAGGCGGAGATGCTGGCAGTTACAGTAAAAACAGTATCAAGCTACAATTATCTGTACTTCCCGGATGATGGAAGTAACACGATAAAGCACATGGGAAATCAGCAGTTCATGCAAAGAGGAGCTGAAAATGCGAGCAGCGCAATCATCGACCTCTGCGTGGGACAGCTGACAGAAGAATTATAGAAAGGAGCAAAGCAATGTACAGAAACGTGTATTCAGAATTTGAAGTCAAACAGATGTGCATCAAGTTTGATGGAGAAAACGAACAGTTTGAGGACATGAGCTGCGTAGGATCCAGCGAAGAGGATCTGGAAGTAAAAGTAATCACAAAGAAATGCAGAGGCGTGGTACAGAGAGAAAAGATCAAAGGTACCGGAAACGGAAAACTCTCGCTCAGCCTTCATGTGCCTTACGACATTTACAACAAGATCTATGCGATGAACAGAGCAAACCTCGTGGAAGGCGTCAAGGCGTATGGCCAGGGCAGCAGACATCCGGAATTTGCACTCACTCAGCTTGTTGAGGACGAAGACGGCGAGATCAAGTACAAGGCATATCCTAGATGCACCATGGAGACAGGCCCTAAGAGACCGGTCGAGAACGGACAGGAAGAAGTGCCTGAGTTATCCATGGAAGTGAAGCTGCTTCCTGATGATAACGGCGAGTGTATGTACGAGGCGCTCGCAGAAAGACTCGACGATGAGATTGCAGAGAAGTGGATGAAGGAATTCGAGCCTTCTCTGGTACAGGTGAAGGCATAACTGCATAAGGAGGAAAGAGGATGGCATGGGTAAAAGTGGTCAAACGCTTCCGCGACAAGAATACAAGAAAGATTCATGAAGTGGGAGAGAGAATGAATATCCCGAAAGAAAGAATCTCAGAGATCCTCGAAAAAGGGAAATTCATTGAATTAGACCAGAAGAAAAAAACTAGAGAGGGAGAAACAGCTGTATAGTTGTTCCTCTCTCTTTTGCTATGTGAGGTATATAATGGCAGCTTTTTATACGATCAGCATGCAGGGAGGAGAGAAAGAAAAACTGACTCTGAACCTGGGTGCACTTGCAGAATTAAGCAAAAAAGAAAAACCACTCGTTGACAGATACTTTGAGTTATACAAAAAACTTCAGAAGAACGAGGACTTCAACGAGCTGGAAATGGGAGAGATCTTCTATATCGCATATGCAGCGGCACATGTGAAGGAAGACGAGCACATGGAAATGGCAGAGTTTTTATATGAGCTCACCGACGACAGAACAGAGATGGGAAGAGTGTTCCAGCAGCTGTTCGGAGCACAGGAAAAAAAACAAAATTTCCAGAAGCCTTCCAGAAAGCAACGAAGAAAATAGGAAAAAGCGGAATACGACTGCCGAAGTTTGAACTTGAAGAGATAGAAGACTATTACACGTATTACGTGATCATCATGGGAATACCGGAATCTATATTCTGGGATGAAGACATGAGGTTTATCGACAGAGTACTAACCGATAAAGCGGCGTATGACGACTGGTTCCATTATGCAATGAAGAAGGAGCGAGAGAGAAGAAATGGCTAGTAAAAACGAAGCTAAAATCAAATTCACGGCCGAAACCTCCGATTTCACTCAAAGCATAAAAGAAGCAAACTCGGAACTGTCCAGCCTGAGAGCAGAAATGAAGCTCAATGAGGCGCAGTTCCAGAATACGGGAGATAGTGCGGACTATCTGCAGACAAAGCAGGAACTCTTGCAGCAGGCACTGGAAGCAAACAAAGATAAGCAGGAAGCTCTGACAGAAAAACTGGAAGTAGCAAAGCAGATCTATGGAGAAGACAGTGCGGAAGTACAGAACCTGGAAAGACAGCTGACATACGCTAAGACGGAAGAACAGAACCTCATGGCGCAGGTGAACGATACCAATAGCGCTATGAACGACCAGTCAACGGCAGCAGAGGAAGCCGGAAGCTCGGTAGACACGATGGCAGAAATGCTTGTGAGTGCGGAGCTGGCAAGCAAGATCACAGAGATTGCACAGGCTGCGTATGATATGGCGCAGGAATTCAGCGAAGCGTCGGCAGCAGTCGTAGAAGGCACCGGAGCATCCGGAGAAGCGCTTGAGGAACTGAATCAGGCAGCACAGGAAGCGTTCGGAAGAATCGCAAATGCGGATGCAGATATTGTAGGCGTATCAAATGTACTGGCTGAGTTGAATACCAGATTTGGAGTGACGGGAGAAAAGGCGACCGACATGACAACGAAGGTGTCCAATTTTGCACAGCACACAGGAACGGACGGCGTTAAGGCGGTAGACTCCATTGCCGATATCACAAAGAGATGGGGAATGGACATCGATGACGTGGACGGACTTCTGGATGACCTGACGACGGCAAATCAGAGCTGTCAGATGTCAGTGGACGACTTGACGGGATATCTGATCAATAACAGTACGCAGTTCCAGGAACTCGGATACAGCACAGAGGAAGCTCTGGCGATGCTGATCGGATTATCTGACGGCGGAGCAAACGTGTCGACCGTAATGGGCGGACTCACAAAAGGTGTAGCTAACCTTGCAGGAGTAACAGATGATGTTCCGGGAGCGTTCCAGAGTGCTATTGACGCAATAGCGGACTGCGACAATGTGTCAGAAGCATTACAGGCACAGGTAGGAGATACAGGAAAGACTGTAGAAGAAATCTTCGGAAAGAAAGCAGCGCAGGAGTTAGCAACGAATATCCAGAACGGAAGTTTTGCGGTAGAGGATTGGACTTCAGTGCTTCAGGATAACGAAGGTGCACTGGAAAGCACAACGGAAAATGCGACCACAATGGGGGATGCATGGGCACAGGCCACAAATAACGTGAGCCTGGCACTCGGCTCGACTTTTATGCCGGCAATATCCGGAGTGGTAACGGCAGTAGCAGGAGTGATCACACACGTAGCGCAGGCCGTACAGCACAGCGAAGCTCTGCAGGCGGTAGTAATTGCGGCAGCGGCAGCATTCGGAGTCCTGGCGGCGGCTTTACTGATATCGAATATCATATCTGCAGTACAAAAAGCAATGGCATTGCTGAACACGACAATGCTGGCAAATCCTATCGTATTGGTAGTGGCTGCGATAGCTGCGCTCGTGGCAGGGCTGGTATATGCTTATACGCACTGTGAGAAATTTAGAGAGATTGTGAATAATGCTTTTACCGTGATCAAGACCGTAGTGCTGACGGCACTGGGGGCGGTGAAGGATTTCGTGGTAACGGCATTTAATGCCATAAAAACGGCCATCTCGACAGCGATGGAGGCAGCAAAGGCGGTCATTACATCCGTATGGAACGGAATCAAGACGGCAATCACTACAGTAGTGAATGCAATCAAAACAGTCATTACGACCGTATTTAATGCCGTGAAAACGACCGTGACGACCGTATTTAATGCCGTGAAGACAACGGCCACATCTGTATGGAACGGTATCAAAACAGCCGTGACAACGCCGATAAACGCGGCAAAGACAGCTGTGAGCACTGCAGTAAATGGCATCAAATCAACAGCTACATCAGTGTTCAATTCGCTGAAAGCATCAGTAACATCAATATTCAACGGCATCAAAACAGCAATCACAAACCCGATCCAGACGGCAAAGTCAACAGTAACGAGTATTATCAGTGGCATCAGGTCCACGGTATCCAACATTTTCAGCGGAATCAAACCGAAACTGCATTTGTCACTGCCGCACATCAGTGTATCGGGCGGATCTGCTCCGTTCGGTATCGGAGGAAAAGGATCCCTTCCGCACTTCAATGTTACGTGGAATGCAGCTGGTGCCGTATTTAAGAAGGCGGCAATTCTGACTTCAAGGTATGGATACCAGGGAGTAGCAGAAGCAGGACCGGAAGCAATCGCACCAATCGACGTGCTGCAGGATTATGTAATGAACGCAGTAGAGACGGCAAATGAGGCGATGTCATTCAACGAAGATTCGCTGGCTGCCAAAATTGCAGACGCGTGCTCAAAGATGAACATTTCACTTGAGTACAACAACAGAAAAGTGGCTCGAATGGTAAGGGAGGTGTAGTAAATGATGTCATTGTATTATGAGGCCTCAGATGGGACCATCATAGATTTTATGTCTGGCGGAATTTACGCACAAAATCCGGAAACATTAGTGGCAAGCAAGTGGAAATACAAAACGGTATCAGGTATCAATGGTCTGGCAAAGATAAAGAAATTCTATAAGGATGCACAGGAACTTCCGCTGAAGCTGAGTATCATGGCAGCGGATGCGGAAGAGTTCAACACGATCATGTACAGGATGCATCGAGCATTCGAGAGGGATGTACGAAGGATGAGACCGGGAAAGATTTGGTGGAACGGCTTCTGCCTGAGTGCATTCATCACAGATAATTCATACAGCGATTTCGAAGAGCTGTTCGAGAGCATCGAGAAAACACTGACGGTAACAACTGTGTATCCGTACTGGGTAAAGGAAATAGAAACAAGATTTCTGGCCAGTGAGGACACAGTGGGGACACTGGACTTCCCGTATGATTACGGGTTCGATTATGACAACTCGGAAGCTGTGGAGATTATCGAAAACGACTGCATCGAATCAGCAAACTTCAAGATCATCTTCTACGGACCGGCGAGAGAACCGAAAGTAACCATAAACGGACACGATTATGCACTACATACAGAACTGACAGAAGGCGAGTATGCAGTAGTAGATTCTACAGTGAAAAAGATCTTCAAATACAGCCAGATCGGAGAGCAGGAGAATATCTTCAACTCAAGAGAAAGAGACAGCTATATTTTCAAGAAGATTCCAGAGGGTACGAACACGATCCTGAGAAGCAAAGAACTGGGAATCGACATCATTATCTTTGATGAAAGAGGTGAGCCGGAATGGATTTGATTTATGCAGACAAAGAGAGAAAAGACCTGGGAGTGATGAGCGGGTACAACATGGACATGGCGTTCGGAGTCAGTGAAAATGACTTCGAATGCGCCATAGACAGAGACTCTCATTGCTGTGAAGCCGGGTACATCCTCTATGTAGAAGATGAGGAATACGGCGGAATCATCGACAGCGTGGCGGTGGACACAGGGAAGGACGTGATCACATACGGCGGAAGGACATGGCACGGAGTGCTTGAGAATAAAATCATATGTCCGGAAGCCGGGCAGGACTACCTTGTACTGAACGGAGAAGCAAACACTGTCCTGCAGGAGCTCATCGAAAACATGAAGCTGCAGACTCTGTTCAGAGCCAGCGAGGAAGATTCAGGAATTCGCATAGTAAGCTACCAGATGAACAGATATATCAGCGGATATACTGGAATCAGGAAAATGCTGAAAGATGCGGACGCAAAACTCAAAATCAGATGGAACAGGGGAATGGTCGAGATATCGGCCGTTCCCCGAATTGATTATTCGCAGGATGAAGAATTTGATGATTCACAAGTGGATTTCACAATCAAAAAGAACTATCTTCCTGTAAACCATATTATCTGCCTGGGAATCGGTGATCTGAGAGAGCGAGCTGTCATTCATGTATTCACGGACGAAAACGGAGGAGTGCAGCAGTATTCAACAAAAGAAACACCACTGCAGGACAGTGACTATATCCTGGATGAAAGGAATCAGGTGCTGTTTGGCCAGAACGAAGTGGTAGAGGTGCTGGACTATCCGAACGCAGACATCACATACAATTTCATCTTGTTGGAAGGGAAACCTTCAGACTGGGCGACAAAGTACGAGGAGTATTTCAAACAGAAATTTGAGACGGACAGCACGACCGGAGAAGAGGTGGCGAGCGGTGAATTTGAGTCGGTGAAAGCTGACAGTGCGACAGCATACAAGCTGATAAAGACAGCGCCTGCAGACTGGTCAGAGAACTACGGAAATTATTTTGTGAAGTTCAACACGGGTCTGGCCATGGAATACAGGAAAGTCGAAGGAGCGAGCGCGTATGTACATACAGTGACAAGCTCGAAGCCTTCAGACTGGTCAGAGAACTACGGAGGATATTACCAGAAGTCGGGAAGCGAGTTTGTAACAGTTCCGGGAACGGTGACAGAAAAATACACAAAACAGTCAAAAAAGCCTTCAGACTGGGCAAAGAACTGGGGTGATTACTATTATGCGTTCAATGATGGAACTAAAAGCGAATTCAAGCGAGTAGAGGGTATCACAAAGTATTCATACACCGTACAGACTAAAAAACCGACAGACTGGAACGATTCATGCACTTCATACTTCAAAAAGAAAAAAGGCGGAGGATATGAATCTGTATCTGAGGTAAACAAAAAAGCGCCTACGTGGAAAGCAAAAACGTATTATACGAGGACGTCATACCAGGTGGCACCTTCGTGGTCAGAGAAGACGAGATACACATACAGCAAGAGCGAAGCAGCTCCGGCATGGAAGGCGTCAACGTACTACATCAGAGATACGAAACAGTCAGCGCCAACATTTGAAACTAATAAATACTATGAATTCACAGATACACCGGTAGCACCTCCGTTCCTTGCGAACACTTTCTACAGGAGAGTATCTGATCAGTATGCGGTCATGGTAGCAGAGGCGGTCGAAAGGCTGGAAACGCACCACGCATCTGACGAATTGAGCATAGCGCTTGAAGAGACAGAGCAGACATACGATATCGGAGACCTCGTAGGAACAAGGGAAGAAAAGACGGGAATAGAATCCGTGCAGGAAGTCGTTAAGAAGATTATCGAGATTAACGACACCGAAGTATCAATAACATATGAGGTGAATTAAATGAGCGTACATCTTATCACGGGGTATGCAGGCGCCGGGCACGTTACATCGGCAGATGCCGGAAGATTTAACGCAGGAGTATGCGGAACGTCGAAATATGTAATGTGCACAGGCACACAGTTTGCGTACACCATCAAATCAAATAATGAAATCGAGATCGAGAGCGGCGACCTTGTGAACCAGGGACGACATGTGAGCATTCCGCAGAATAGCACCGAAATTGCAATCCTGCAGAATGGAGCACAGAACAGAGTAAGAACAGACGCAATCGTGATCAGATACGAGAAGAATGCAGGCTCTGGCGTAGAAACAGCATCGCTTGTGGTTATCAAGGGAACAGATGTGACGTCAGGATCGGAACCGCCGAAGCCAGCATTAAGAACAGGAAACATCTTCAACGGGGATGCAATCGACGATTTCCTGCTCTATTACGTGACGATTGACAATTTCATCGTAACAAAAGTGGAGAAGGCATTCACGGTAGTGCCGGCACTGTCAAACATTATGGACTTCGTGTATCCGGTAGGCTCCATCTACATGGCAGCAGTGAATGTAAATCCGGGCAAGATCTTCGGAGGAACATGGGAGAGGATCAATGGAAAATTCCTTTTTGCCGCAGACAATGGACATGCAGCAGGAACAACCGGAGGAGAGGAAAATGTAACTCTGACAGAGCAGCAGATTCCATCGCATACTCACGTAGGCGGAAAACATACACATACTACACCAAACCATACGCACACATTTATAACGGGAAATGAGAGCGCAAATCATAATCATGGAACCGGAAAAACAAATCATCGTTTCACAACGAACCTTTATCTGGATAGCGATCCGACTGGAAGAAGAAAAGTAGCAAGCGGTAGTTCATACTACGCAATGACTACAACAACTTCAGACGCAGGAAACATTGCCGAAGTGGCAAATACCGGCAGCCAGAGCGCTCATCATACACATTCCGGAACAACAGCGGCAGCGGCTCCAACAACAAACGAAGAAGGAGCTGTAAACACAGGAGCAGCTGGCGGAGGAACATCGCACAATAATATGCCTCCGTACCTGTCAGTGTATGTATGGAAGCGTACTGCATAAGGAGGGTGAAGAATGGAAGAAACTTTTGTATTCGTCGAGGGGTACGATAATGACAATGACTTTGTAGATGAGTATATTGTCGATATCGACTTCAAGAAGAAAGAAATCGGAGAGATTGGTGAGCAGGTACTTGTTGCCGGCGAAAACAAATCTCAGTATATCGGCTTTGAAGCAGATAGATACTATGACGGCATCGACCTGTCAACGAAGTCGATTCACTTCATTTACGTAGGTACCACAGGCTACTCAGACATTGAGAGAGCAATCAATGTGAGCAGAAGCGAGAACAAGATCAGATTTGCATTCCTTGTGCCTGGTGAGGCACTTATGGAAATCGGAGAGATGATGTTCTGTGCCGATTTCATCGGCCCGAATTACTCTTTGAAGACAGTTCCGAAGACGGTAGAAGTCAAGGAAGGTCTGACCGGTTCAGAAATTGTTGAAAGACCAGCAGAGAAGATCTGGTACCAGGAAATGGAAGCACTCTGGGCAGAAACTCAGCAGAATGCGAGCGAAGCCGCAGAGGCGGTGAAGACTACAACAAAGAATGCGTCGGACGCGGCAGCGGATGCAAGAACAGCGAGAGAGCAGGCAAATGCAGCAGCAGAAAGCGCAGAGACATCAGCAAGAAGCTCCGCAGCGGCAGCAGAGTACCTCAGAAATCTGTTAGATAAATATCCGACAAGTTATGTCGCTGATGTAGAGGCGACAGACGGAGGAATTCGCATCAAGTATGCATCGGGAGACAGCGAGGTAATTCCGGTAGCTGCGTCTGGCGGATTGTCGTTTGATGGCGGATATCAGGACGAGGAAGGGTACCTGCATCTGACAAAAGACGGAGAAGAAATCGAAGGATTTGACCCTATCAAGATCGCTGGCGGAGGCGGAGGCGGAGGAACCGGCGGAAGCCGAATCACCTTCGCAAGCTATACAGCACCGACATTCTCCGTTATGGAATCGAGCGGAACAGCTCCGATCAGATTCAAATTCACATCCGTGGACGTGGAAACGGGAATGGAGACAGGTGCAGCGAATATTGCAATCGCGGTAGGCGGTTCAGTAAGAGCGAACAAGACCATCCAGCAGGGCGACGATATTACAGTTGACCCGTTCCCGTATCTGACAAACGGTTCAAATACGGTGAAGCTGACCATCACTGACAGTTACGGAAGCATTGCTTCACGTACATTCACAATCACGATGGAAAACTTCGGGCTTGAATGGAGCCTCGGAAATACCTACAAAAATACGGAAGCGACGCTCGGATTCTATGTAACACCGACAGGATCCGGAAGCAAAGTAATCTACACATACGTGGATGGAACGCTGTATTCAACAGACAATGTATCTACATCCGGACGAAGAATGACAAAAACAATCACGGGCCTGACACACGGCATGCATTTCATCGAAGTATATGGACTCATGGATGTAGGAGGTTCCTCACTTGAATCTCAGCATCTGACTTGTGCAGTGGCTCAGATCGGAAGCTCGGCGGTCCCTGTCGTGGCAGTAGACTGGCCGGTCGGAAGCATGACACAGTACACAAACATTCAGATTCCGTATATGGTAGTGGATCCTGGCAACAATCCTGCAGACGTTCAGTTCACCGTGAATGGAGTTATCCAGTCATCGGTAAGAGTGGACCAGGCAGAGCAGATCTGGAGCTATAGACCGGTAATGTCGGGCAAGGTGACACTCGGAATCATGTGCGGAAGCACGATTTCACAGAAAGAACTGACAATCAATTCCATCGGTTCAGATGTGGAAGAAATCACAGACGGACTGGCAATCAAGGTAGACCCTTCAGTGATCACAGACCTCAGAAGCTGGTCATATGGAGACTACAGATTCAGTATGTCAGAGAACTTCGACTTCACGAACGGAGGCCTGCAGGTTGACGAGAACGGCGTTCATTGCATCCGTATTACAGCAGGAGACAGACTCACACTCAACTATCCGCTGTTCTCCGGAGACGCAAGAAGAACCGGCAAAGAGGCGAAAATAGTCTACAGAGTGGCTAACAGTTCGAACAAGGAAGCAGAGGCTATCAGCTGCATGGATTCAGGCATCGGCCTTCAGGCGTTTGCAAACAACGTATATCTGCGCGGAGATCAGACCACAGTAACACTGTCGGTATGCGAGGACATGAAGACAGAACTTGATATCAATATCGAGCAGGATTCTGAAGACAGACTAATGTACATGTGGGAGAAATGTTCGACATTTGCATTCGGCAAGTACGCAACAAATGAGAGCTTTACACATGCGACCGCAAAGGGCATCACATTCGGTTCGGATGATGCAGACGTATATCTGTATCTGTTCAGAGCGTACACACGCGACCTGACAGAGGACGAGCTGAAAGCAAATTATATTCATGATGGAGCGGACGGAGACGAGATCAGAGACCGCCAGAACAGAAATGATATCTATGATGGAGCAGGCAAACCGGATCCGGAGCTTGTAGCAGAAAAGAATCCGAATGCTCACGTTATAATCGTGGATGCGCCTAGAATGACCGTAGGAAAGAAGGATACTGTAGTAGGTGCAATTCGCCACATCTACACGGGAGGCGGCGCAGAACACCGTTTTTCAGCGCCTATGGAGATGGTAGTGCAGGGTACTTCATCTGTAGAACATGCTGAGACTGCAGGAGGAAACCTGAAGTTCAAACTGAAGCAGGGAATCACTCTGGAGGACGGAACGCACAAAGGTGGATATGCAATGAACGGCGAAGACAAGTCGGTTCCTATCACTATCCTGAACTACAAGAAGAATATTGCCAGTGAAGACCATATCGTCAACAAGGCAGTATCTGAATGGTACCAGAGATACCAGCCTACAGTGAGACAGGCGAGAAAAGACGATCCGAGAGTGCGAGACTGCATGGAATCGGTAATGTGCGTGGTATTCTTCCACAACACATCAGAAAACACCGTCATGGTAGGACCTGATACAGTTCAGCCGGACGAAACCGTATTCTTCGGAATCGGAAACCTCTGCACCGATAAGGATGCAGAAAACGCATACCAGTATGATCCTATCGTAATCGAAGTAAAGAACAACACAGAGCCTTCTGTACGATTCAAGTCAGGAGATATGCTCACAGACTTCGATACAAACTTTGAGTTCAGATATCTGAACGAGGATGTATTCACTGAGGCACAGGCGAAAGCAAAGTTCCAGGAGATGGGCGCATTCGTCCACGCAACAGACTGGACAGAGGCAACAAATACTGCTCTTACTAGAGTAGTGACCATTGACGGACAGGCATTCTCAACAGACTCTGCAGCATACAGAAAAGCAAAGTGGAAAGCGGAAGCGCCGAACTACTTTGATATGCAGGCGCTGTATTGGCACCACAATGACACTTTGTTCCATCTTCTGAGAGATAACAGAGCGAAGAATATGTTCTGGTCATTCGCACCTTCAGAGGGCGTATGGAGCCTCAGATTTGCATGGGACCATGATACTGGACACTGCAGAAACAATGAAGGCTACTATGACATGGAGCCCGGCTACATGGATTTCGACACTATCGGAACAGCGGATGTTTACAACGCAGCGGACAATGTAATCTTCTCAAATCTCAGAGAATGCAACTGGGATGATCTGAAAGCGGCATACATCAATAGAGAGTCAGCAGGAGCATGGAATGGTGACGCATTCTATGATTATTGCAAACAGAACCAGGACTACCTTTGCGAAGCGCTCTGGATCGAGGATGCAATGCACAATGCAATCAGAGTCATGCAGAACCTTGGAACTGACGCGTACCTTGCGAGAGCGACAGGCAAGATGCAGCTTCACCTGAAGAAGTCGCTGAAATTCCAGAAAGCGCTTGTAGACAGTTACTACTGTTCTACTGCAGCAACATCAGATTCAGCATCATTCCGTGGATACGCTCCATCCGAATGGAGAGGAATCAGACCGAACGGAACCGTATCGGTAACGATGTACACGGACATCTATGTCAATGTACTGGCTGGATCCACAGCATACAGAGTGAGAGCCAAAGCAGGAGAGCCTATCACTATCGATATCAGCGCATCGCTGAATGATACAGAAATCTACTGGAGAAGCGCAGAATGGTATCAGGCATTCGGAAGCCTTGCAGGTCTGTACCTTGGCCAGTTTGAGGCGAGCAAGCTGAAGAGAGTAAGAGAAATCCTGATCGGAAGCGACGTGGATGGATACTTCAACACGAACTTCACGACAGGTTCGTTTGATAACTGCCTGAAGCTCGAAAAGCTGAACCTCGGCGGATTAGTCAATGCGAAGAAAGCATTTGATTTCAGCCCGAACATCTATCTGAAGGAACTGTACACGAAGGGATCCGGTGTGACCGGTATCACATTCGCAAAGAACGGAAGACTCAGAGAGGCAAAACTGAATGCAGTAGCGTCTCTGTTCATGAGTGGTCTGAGACTGCTTGAGGATTTCGAAATGGAAAGCTATGACAAACTGGCGTCTCTGACAGTAGAGGACAGCCCGGCAGTAGACAGTTTTGAACTTGTCAATACTGCTGACAACTTGGCAAGAGTCAGACTGCTGGAGATTGACTGGAGAGTTCCGGTCACGGCTTACGACACACTGCTCAGATTAAAGGGAATCCACGGTATCGATGACGACGGCTACGATGTAGCAGAAGGAGTAGTAACCGGTGCAGTATTCTTCCAGTCTGTGAGCAGAAGTAAGTATGATGATATCGTGAGCAAGATGCCTGCGATTGAATTCACCTACGGAGAGCTGCTTGAGGAACATACAGTCACATTCCAGAACGATGACGGATCAGTACTGTTCGTGGCCAAGGTAGAGCACGGAGGAAATCTGAAAGACCCTGTGCAGGCAGGACTCATCAGCGCGCCTTCAAAAGAGAGTACAGTGGAATATAATTTCACATACTACAAGTGGGACAAATCTCTTGAGTATATCGTCAGTGACATGCTGGTAACAGCGACATACACAAGAACAATCAGAACCAACACTGTCAGATTCTTCGCACCGAACAGAACGACTGTATTAGAAACCTACGTAGTAGGCGCTCATGGAAATTGTGCGTATGCAGGAGAGGATTTGAAACAGTCAGGATATGTATGGATCGGATGGGACAAGGACACCAGCGACGTTGTGGAAGACATGGACGTATATCCTGTCATGATGTATCCTGCGATGCCGGCAGAAGTCAAGGATATCAGCAAGTATGATTATGCATACTCAGATGATCCGAACGACAGAGCAGCATACACATTCAGCGAGTTCTATGCAATCTGCAAGACCGGCCAGGCGCTTGATTACTTCCCAGTAACAACAAGAATCAAGATGAAGGTCAACACTCCGGTGATTGCCGACACAGACATCGTATTGAGCCTTCATGCTACAGATCAGTACGAACTGGTATCGGGTGGTCGAAGCAACGTGGTATTCTACATGGTTGGCGTTCTGAATGCGAACAGACAGATGAACAGCACAAACACGAACGTGGGAGGTTGGGATAAGTCAGCAATGAGAACATGGCTCAACGACGTCCTGTTCAAAGAGTTGGATCCTAAATGGAGAAACTTCATCGAGAAGGCTGTGACACTTGCATCTGCCGGTGGTACGTCAGCAAACATTGTAAGGTCTGAAGATTATCTGAGACTTCCTTCTACATCTGAGTTGGGATTCGATATCAATGCTGTTCCTTACAAAAATGAAACGAAAACCACTGAAGCAGGAGCTGCTGTTCCGTTCAGCTGTTATACCGATAACAACAGCCGTATCAAGAAAACCTATAACGGCACCGGAGCTGCTACGAACTACTGGACCCGTTCGGCCGAGGCGGGCGGTTCGTCCGCCTTTCGTAATGTCACTAACTATGGCAACAGCAACGCCAGTAACGCCGGCAACGGCAATGGCGTGTGCCTGGGCTTCTGCGGTTAATCGGTACATCGAAAAATCAGCCCGCCTTGTGCGGGCTAGTGCTAGATTACGAGCCTAAAATGTGGTATTATCCCACATGGAGGCAAGGCAAAAATGAGTAGTGTATTATCAAGATACAGACAGGAAGCAAAAACGGATTTTCTATACAAAGCAAGACTGCTTAGCGTCAGCGTGATTAAATCATGCGTAGACTCAAAGAAGGGCAGATACACGGCGACGGTATCAGAACCGGTGGCACAGGCTGCCTGGGATGTGTATGGATACGTCAAAATGGCAAATTCCATCTATCCAAAGAATAAGCACGAAGCACAGTTGAGAAGAGACCAGTTCCTGCTTGCGAGAGCTGCTCTGTATAAGCTGGACTCAAGAATCGGTGTAGCACATGAGTTTTATCACTTCAGCGACCACGATCTGGACGAGATGGGGAAGCTGGTAGATGACGAGATGGAACTAATTAAGAAAATGCTAGATTCTGATCAGAAAAGATATAAGAATCTGCCAGATTAACGGTTTTGTCCTGTAGGAATTGTTGAGGCGTTTGGACCCGTTCGGCCGAGGCGAGCGGTTCGTCCGCCTTTCGTAATGTCAATAACAATGGCAACAGCAACAACAATAACGCCAACAACAACAATGGCGTGTGCCTGGGCTCCTGTCCTGTCTACAAAGTAATCCCAAGTGGGAGGAAATAAGACACAGGAGAGAAGGAGGACAAGACCATCCTGCCGAGAAGCAGGTAAATATACGCTCCGATGCGACTGAGAGGACGCTGCTTGCATGGCCGTGGTTGCCTGGTTATCCACGGTTCCATTCTCAGTGTCGCTATGCAGCTATGCGGAAAACTGGGAATATTCGCTGTACGGGGTAAGAAATTCGAGGAGCAGTCATGACTAGCGAAGAAAGACATGAGTTAAGGTATCAGAGAAGAAAAGCGAAGAGGGATGCCAAGAAGAAAAGAATGACGGTAGAAATGGATTTCAAGAAAGTCTTTACTACCGGCAATATGTACGAAGCATTCAAGAAATGTACAAAGGGAGTGAGATGGAAATCGAGCACCCAGAAGTACATCGACAATGCAATACTTCAGAACTACAAGACAAAGAAAAGCCTTCTGGACGGAACATTCCGTTCGGACGGCTTTTATGAGTTCGACCTTTTCGAAAGAGGAAAGGCACGCCACATCATGAGTGTGACAATGAGAGAACGAGTAGTTCAAAGATGCCTGTGCGATTACAGTCTGGTACCGGTAGTGGCCAGAACATTCATCTATGATAATGCTGCAAGCCTGAAGGACAAAGGATATCACTTCGCAATCAGAAGAATGGTATGCCATCTCCAGAGGCATTACAGAAAACATGGAAACGAAGGCTATGTACTGCTGTTTGATTTTAGCAAGTTCTTCGACAATGTATCTCATCATGTAGTACAGACGATATTGAGGAAGCAATACGAAGACAAGTGGCTCCTGGGGCTGATTATGCACTTCGTCCGCTCGTTCGGGGATGTAGGCATGGGACTGGGAAGTCAGATCAGCCAGACATTGGCTGTGGCTTCAGCAAATCCACTCGACCACTGGATAAAAGAGAAACAGAGAATCAAAGGATATGCAAGATACATGGATGACGGCTATCTGATCCATGAGGACAAGAAATATCTGCAGAAATGTCTCGATGAAATCATAAAGATTTGCGATATTCTGCAGATAAAGCTGAATCTGAAGAAAACTCACATTGTGAAATTGTCTCACGGCTTCAGCTGGCTGAAATGCAGATTCTATCTGCTGAAAACTGGACAAGTGGTGAGGAAAATATACAAGAGGAGTGTCACGAAGATGAGGCAGAAGATAAAAGCATTCAAAAGACTGTACAGCAAAGGAATCATGAATCTGACACAGATCAGAGACGGGTTCCAGAGCTGGATGTCATATGCATTGAATTTTGACACTGTTGGAACTGTAATCAGCATGATAGATCTGTTGAAAGAACAATTCGGAATGGACGACATGAAAAATATTGTCCAGGTAAAGAAACTGAAGCATACACGAAACCGGAAGAAAATGCGATATGTACAGTACTATGTACAGCACATGGCTGCATAGGAGGGAATATGTATTACAAGGTAAAACAGAATAATGTAATTATCGACGCACTGGAGAATCTTCAGTGCGTTCGTTATTTTGAGGACATTGGCAGAGTGCTCAGATGCAGCACCGATGACAATCCTCAGGGAATCCTGTCGAGAGACTCCGGGACCATCTGGCATGTAGATGGATGGGATGAATTTCCGAAAGGCGAATTCGAGACAGTAACTGTCGAAGAGTTCTACGACGAGGACCTCTACAAGGAAATTGTAGAAAAGATATCTGCCGGCGAAGACTATTCGGACTTTGAGAAACCGGAAGAAGACTACAAGGAAGAGGAAATCAGAGCAGAGCCTACTCCGATGGAGAGACTGAAGGCACTGGAAGAAGCAACAAAACCGTCGAACGAGTTCGAGATGGAGAGCGAGAACGGGAACAGATACAAGGTAACTATCAATGACGATGGTTCATTCACTTCAAAAATGATTGAGTCAGCGTCAGGAGAATTATTTTTATAAGGAGGTACACCATGAAAGCATTTTGCACACAGATCTTAATGAAAGCGGATGGAGGCTACGACAGATCAACTACTATGCATGACACTCTCGACGATGCAGAGAAGCAGTTCCATCAGAATATGGTCACTGCGATGAGCAAGCAGGACTATGTGAAAGCTATCATTTTCGTAATCAACGAAGATGGTGAGATCAAGTTCAGAAGAGTATGGAAGAGAGGCGCATAAGATGGAAATTGTAATCGCAATCATCGGAAGCGGATTATTGTCCGCGGTAGTGAGCGGCCTGATCGGACTCTACTCTAAGCACATGGACAGAAAGTATGTGAAAGAGGATAAAGCTGCAGACAAGAGAGACGAGATGGAGAACGTCAAGAAACAGCTTGCAAAGGCTGAGAAAGACAATGTGAGACTCCAGATGCTCGTGCTCATGGCAGATTATCCGGAAGACGAGAGTGAACTGATGAGGGTCGCAGAGCACTACTTCAAAGAATTAAAAGGCAACTGGTACATGACGACGATGTTCAATCACTGGATTGAAGAAAAAGGAATTGCAAAGCCTGACTGGCTGGAAAAGGAGTAATGATGAATAGAGAAATCGTAATGGAAATCGTAAAAATCCTCGTAATGTTCATGTCTGTAGTGATCACTACATACGTGATCCCTTGGATCAAGGCAAACACTGACAACCAGAAGCTGCAGACTATCCTTGACTGGGTAGAGCAGGGCGTACACGCAGCTGAGCAGATCTACGGAGCAGAATCCGGCATGATGAAGAAGAGATATGTTTCTGATTACATCAAGATGATTGCTGAAGCGAAGCATATCAACATCAGACCTGAGGAAATCGACATGCTGATCGAGGCGGCCGTAAGACAGATGAGAACGGAAGACTACATCATGGTAGAACCTGAAGACTACGAAGCAATCATTGCAAATGCAGAATAACTGAAAAGAGCGCAAAAAGCCGGGGAAACAGCCTCGGCTTTTTGTTTACGGAAATGGAGGTGAAATCATGGCAAAAGTCAAAGGAATTGACGTGTCATATCACAACGGAACTATCGACTGGAAGAAGGTAGCAGCTGCAGGAATCAAGTTCGCGGTGCTCAGAGAAGGCTACAGAAAGACCATCGATACACAGTTCCTTGCAAACGTAAAAGGAGCTGTAGCAAATGGGATTCCGGTCATGGTTTATCACTTCATCTATACAGATGGAGCAACCATCAAAGAAAATGCAAAGTCCACAGTAGACAACATGAAGAAGGCCGGACTGGATCCGGCCAGCACATGGGTGTGGACAGATTTAGAGTACGATACATGGAAGAAGAATGGCGAGAAGTGTACAAGAGCTGCTTGCAGTAAGTACACACAGGACTACATCAATGAACTGAAGGCACTCGGATGTAAGAAAATCGGAGTCTACATGAATAATGATTACTACAAGAATTATTATTCAGAGGACATCATCAAGGGATATCCGGTGTGGCTTGCAGACTATAACGGAGATGCAGACCATGCGTGCGCCATTCACCAGTATGGATCCACTGGAAAGGTGGATGGAATCAACAGCACATCCGTGGATATGAACTATCTCATGGATGAGAGTCTGATCAGAAAGGAAGAAAAGAAGATGGAGTATTTCAGAAGCGTAGTAGTAGGAATTATGCAGAGCTGGATCGGAAAGAAAGAGTCGGACGGAAGCCACAAGGCAATTATCGACATCTATAATACGATCAGCCCTAGACCTAGAGGATACAAAGTAACATACAATGATGCGTGGTGTGCAGCAACAGTATCTGCCGCATTTCACAAGGCTGGTTATGATGCCATCTTCCCTTCAGAGTGCGGATGTGGCGCAATGATCAATCTCGCGAAGGAGATGGGTATCTGGAAGGAATCGGATGCATATATTCCTTCTCCAGGTGATTGCATCCTGTATGACTGGGACGATTCTGGCTCAGGCGAGAACACTGGCTATCCGGAGCACGTAGGCATGGTTGAGGCTTGCAATGGCAAGATCATCACTGTAATCGAAGGAAATTACAGCAATTCCGTAAAGAGAAGAAGTATTGCTGTAAACGGCAGATACATCAGAGGCTTTGTAGTGCCTAAGTTCACGGCAGCAGCTCCTCAGACTACAAGTACGCCGTCAAATACCGGAAGCACATCCTCAGGAACAACTCTGAACAGAATTCCGAAGTACAATGGCGTGGTAACTACTGCGCTGAACGTCAGAACATGGGCGGGTACTGAATATGGCAAGTGCACATTCAGCCCACTTCCTAAGGGCGCAGTAGTAGGCGTGTGCGACACCATCCAGGCCAAGGACGGAAGCAAATGGCACTACATCAAGTACAATGGAAAGTACGGATTCAGCCATTCTGCATACATCAAGAAGCAGTCCTGATGCGTAGACGATAGATACGCGATAGTAACAAACAGATAAAAAAGTGCGGTAAAATAAGGCTTTGTAGTTACGTAAGAGATAAT
>JAKSRN010000020.1 GCA_024403585.1 Lachnospiraceae bacterium
CAGCTTTTCGAGCAGGGGCAAAGAGACATTAATAAAACACAGGGGGATACGCTGGAAAAATTGTCGGCTGCATTGCAGTGTGAGATAAAGGACTTGCTACAGTGATTTTTTTGAAATGCTGACGAAAACGACGAAAAATGCCCATTTTACAATACTTTTACCCGATTCTGCCCTTGATGTTTTTTTTCGGATGTGTTAAAATTGCCCTTAGTTTCATAAAAAAGGCAATGAATGTGCACAGTAGAACAGGTATCCGCCAGCAGAGAGGGAAAGTCACCGGCTGAAAGCTATCCCAGGAAAGGACCAGAGTTCGAAATTCCCACAGGAGCCTCACGGGTGAACAGGGCTGGTTGATCAATCAATATTTGAGAATCAGGATTTAGTAGTCCGTGACGTAGGCTGCATGTTACGCAGCGTAAATGAGAGTCCATAATCTGCAATTATCTAATTGTCGGGGTATGGGAATCAGGGTGGTACCGCGATTATAATCGTCCCTGTATCTGGTGACAGATACAGGGACTTTTTTATTGAAAAGACCGCCTTCGGGTGCTGGAAACCCCTCTGCTGGAAGAGGTGTCAAGAAATCGAGGTTTTGGGATATGTTTTGACAATGATGATTAGGCATTGTCATGACAAAAATTAAAGTCACCCCTAAAAAATGAAGGGCACAGGAGCGGAGCACCGCGTACTACCAATAAAAGTTAGAAAATATAAGAAACAAATTATTATAAAAAGGAGATACACAATGCAGGATTTAAACGAACTGCTGGCTAAGATTGCCGAGATCAAAGATGAGATCCATGCCGGCGCAGCAGAATTAAAAAACTCAAGACACGTATATGAGTTCAAGAAAACTTTCCTGGATTCCAAACAGGGTAAGATCAGCGCACTGATGAAAGAGATGCGCAATATTCCAAAAGAGCAGAAACAGGATTTTGGTAAGAATGTTAATGCTGCCAAAGAGTGGGCACTGAACTTCTTCGACGAGCTGGATCAGAAGATGAAAGCTGAGGAGCTTCGTCTGAGATATGAGAGCGAGAAGGTAGATATCTCCATGCCTGCTAAGAAGGTAACTTACGGAAACCTTCATCCGATCACAACTGTACGTAACCAGCTGTCTGATATCTTCATGTCCATGGGATTCGATGTATATGAGGGAACAGAGATCGAGACTGATTACTACAACTTCACAGCACTGAACACACCGGATGATCATCCGGCACGTGATATGCAGGATACCTTCTACCTGAGCCCTGAGTTCCTGCTTCGTACTCAGACATCTGCAGGACAGGTTCACGTAATGGAGAACAAAAAACCTCCGATCAAGGTTATCTCTCCAGGTAAAGTATTCCGTTCCGATGATGACGCTACTCATTCACCAATGTTCTCTCAGATGGAGGGACTGGTAGTAGATAAAGGTATCAACCTTTGCGACCTGAAAGGTATGCTGACTATGTTCTCCAAACAGATCTTCGGTGAGGATACAAAAACACGTCTTCGTCCTTCCTACTTCCCATTCACAGAGCCATCTGTAGAGGTAGACGTAAGCTGCTTCCAGTGTGGAGGAAAAGGATGTAAGCTCTGCAAAGGTACCGGATGGATTGAGGTACTTGGTGCAGGTGTTGTTAACAAGAAGGTTCTTGAGAACTGTGGCATTGATTCCAACGAGTACAGCGGTTTCGCATTCGGACTTGGTCTGGAGCGTATCGCAATGCTGAAATACGGAATCAACAATATCAAGATGTTATTTGAGTCTGATCTGCGCGTACTTGATCAGATCGATGACTAAGAATAACGGAGGTTGAAAGAATGTTAGTTCCATTAAGCTGGTTAAAAGAATATGTAGACATTAACGTTACCCCTGAAGTTCTGGAGGAGAAACTGTTCTCCTGTGGTTTCGAGGTAGAAGAGAGATATGAGCTTGGTAAAGACATCAGCGGCGTTGTTGTCGGTGAGGTAGTTACCTGCGATCCAATCCCTGACACACACCTTCATGTATGCCAGGTAAATGCAGGCACAGGCGAGCTGCTTCAGATCTGCTGCGGCGCTGACAACGTATGTGCAGGCGGAAAATTCCCTGTAGCCCTGAATGGTGCTTTAGTTTACGCTACTGCTCGTGATCATGTGACCATCGAGGGTGTTATGAAGATCAAAAAAGGCAAACTTCGCGGATACGAGTCCAACGGTATGCTTTGCTCCGGAACAGAGCTTGGTCTGAACGAGAACCTGTACCCAGGTGCAGGCTACAACGGACTGCTGGTTCTTCCTGCAGACGCTGAGATCGGTGCAGATGTTAAAACAATCACAGGTCTGGATGAGCAGATCTTCGATATCGCCATCACAGCAAACCGTCCTGACTGCCAGTCCATCTTCGGTATCGCAAGAGAGGTTGCAGCAGTTTTAGGAACAGAGCTTCATGAGCCTGCACTGGATTTCCATCCAACAGAGGTTGTAAAAGAGGGATTCAACGTAACAGTTGAGGCTCCTGACCTTTGCCCAAGATACTCTGCACACTATGTATATGATGTAAAAATTGAGCAGTCTCCTGCATGGATGAGAAGAAGACTTGCTCTTCTTGGAAACAACTCCATCTCCAACATCGTAGATATCACAAACTACGTACTTCGTGAGCTGGGTCAGCCGCTGCATGCATTTGACTGTGATTACCTTGAGGGAAATGCAATCAACGTTCGTCGTGCTGCCGAAGGCGAGAAGATCGTTACCCTGGATGAGAAAGAGTTTACCCTCACAAATAACAACCTGCTGATCTGTGACGGCAAAAAAGCTGTTGCTCTGGCTGGTATCATGGGTGGTCTGAACTCCGGAATCCGCGAGACAACAACAGAGGTAATGTTCGAGTCTGCTAAATTTGCCCGTGACAACATCCGTAAGAGCTCCCGTGCACTGGGCCAGAATTCTGACGCATCCCAGAGATATTCCAAGGGTGTTGATGAGTACTCCACAGTAATGGCTATGAAACGTGTACTCCATCTGATCGAGGAGCTGGGCGCAGGTAAAGTATCTGCATCCCACTTTGATGTAAATACAGGAAACTCCGTAGAGCCTTCAGAGATGAAAGCTTCTATCAAGAGAGTAAACGGCGTTCTCGGAATCACTGTTCCGGATGAGGAGATCGTTAAGATCCTTACAGGACTGAACTTCCAGCCACAGATCAACGGTGATGAGCTGACCATCCAGGTTCCTGCTTACCGTGAGGATATGGAAGATTATCCTGATATCGCTGAGGAGCTGATCCGTATGTACGGATATGACCATATCGAGGATACATTTATGCCAACTGCTCAGGTTACTATCGGTGGACATAACCTGATCCAGAAGACAACACTGAAACTGAAAAGAAGCCTTTGCGCTGTTGGTGCTTTCGAGGGTATGCACTACTCCTTCTTCTCACCATCCGATCTGGACATGATGGGATATGCTGAGGATGCTCCTGAGAGAAAAGCAATCGAGCTGATCAACCCGATCAACAGAGATCTTTCCCTGATGCGTACTACACTGGTACCTCAGATGATCCACGCAATCGCACGTAACATGAAGAGAGGAACCTTCGAGGGAAGAATCTTCGAGATCGGTAACAAATTCATTCCAAAGGCACTCCCACTGACAGAGTATCCGGATGAGAGAGAGACTCTCTGTGTAGGTGTATTCGGTAACGACGAGACATTCTTCACTCTGAAAGGAATTGCTGAGACTGTTGCTGACGTTCTGGAGCTTACATTTGAGTATGCACCATGCCAGAAACCAGGCCTCCATCCATATCAGACAGCATCTGTTTCCTGCGAAGGAAAAGAGATCGGTTACCTTGGACGCATCAGCTACGAGGTTATGAAGGATGAGGATATGAGATTCCCTGGATACGTTATGGAGCTGGATCTTGCAGCTCTGTATGAGTACTACGGAAAAGCAAAAGTATTCCAGCCACTTCCAAAATACGCAATCGACAAACGTGACCTGGCGCTGATCATGGATAAGACTGTAACCTGTGGACAGGTTGAGAAAGTGATCGCATCTGCTTGTCCATTCGTAACAGATGTTGCTCTGTTCGACGTATATGAGGGAGCACCAATTCCTGAGGAGAAGAGATCTATGGCATTCACCGTAACCTTCACTCCAAAGGAGGAGGAGTTTGGAAAAGATACAGTAGACGGATATGTTAAGAAAGTTCTGAAGAACCTGAAACATCATCTGGATATCGATCTTCGTTCCTGATTCCAGGCTGTAATGCCGGATTAACGATGAGAAACACGCTTTGTGAGTTTTTCGCGTTTCAGGCAGTCGCCAATGTCTGGCGTAAGTACTGACATTGACGCATTGTTTCACGCAAATAAGCGAGAGCTGATACTGCAACTTCCGCGGTATCAGCTCTGTTTTTTGCAAGGGAAGCCCTTGCAAGGGACATTTTTTTAGATTTCTTTAGAATTTTTAAGAAAGTAGAACTGTTTTCGTTTACATTTGTAAGATATCCTGTTCAATAGACTAGAATTTGTTATTAAATGGGATAGAGCTATGATTGAATATAAGAAGAGGACAAGACAGCAATGGATCATTCGATGCAGTACGATCATTCTTGTATTGCTGGTGGCAATGATCTTTCTTATGCTTGTGAAAGCATACATAGACGGCGAATTCAAAACGGTCGAATCCTTACAGAATTACATCCAGCGTTATGGAGCCCTGGGCCCGCTGATGCTGGTCTTCGTTCAGGCGGCACAGGTTGTGATTCCGGTGTTACCGGGTTTTTTAGGCTGTGCAGTGGGAAGTGTTCTGTACGGACCCTGGATTGGATTCTGGTGCAATTACATCGGGATCAGTGTTGGTTCGGTGATTGCATTTTTCCTGGCAAAGAAACTGGGGGAGCGTCTCCTGCAGGATCTTTTTTCGGGAAATAAATACAAAAAATGGGCAGAGCGTGCTGGAAAAAGCAGATCCTATGCGGTCTTTGTATTTCTGGCAATGCTGCTTCCTCTGTTTCCGGATGATTATATCTGCTATCTGACGGGTACCACCCAGATGACAGCAAGAAAGTTTATCTGGATCGTGATTCTTGGTAAGCCATGGTGTATACTGGCTTATAGCCTGGGGTTTGCATTAATCTGAGATAAAGGAGAGAAAAAGGAAGTTATGGGGAATAATAATAAACCTCTTGGATTTTATAATTACACAGTGATCCTGACTTATATCGGTATGTTGTCCGGCTTCTATGGCCTGACCTGCTGCTTCCGGGGACATGCAAGTTCTGCGGTGGTTGCTTTGATGGTAGCTGGTTTCTGCGATATGTTTGATGGAGCGATCGCATCCACGAAAGTGCGTACAGACGCAGAAAAATGTTTTGGAATTCAGATTGACTCACTTTGCGATCTGATCTGCTTCGGTGTTTTGCCGGGCGTAATGACCTACAGCCTGAATCCGGACAGCGCTCTTACAACAGCTGTAGCAGGTCTTTATATCCTGTGTGCCCTGATCCGTCTTGCATGGTTCAATGTGGATGAGCAGGAAAGACAGAAAACAAGCAAAGGCGGAAGAGAGATTTATCTGGGTCTTCCTGTTACCACATCTGCCCTGTTTGTTCCGGTTTTCTACAGTCTGCTGATGATCTGGAATATTGTGCCGGGTCTTCCTATGACCATCTTGCTGGCAGTTTTGGGAATCCTGTTCCTGACTCCTTTCCAGCTGAAGAAACCACATAAGGTTGGAAAGGCAGCAGTGGTTGTCTGCGGTGTGCTGGCTCTGTCACTGGTGATCTATTCCAGAGGTATGATTCGATGAATGTAGATTTTCTTTATAAACATGCGGCAGGAAGAGCTGCACTTTCCCTCTTTCAGAAATCAGGAGGCACCAGGCTGGGCGCCTGGTTTTTGCATACAGGTATTTCCAAAGTGATGATTCCTTCCTATATTCGCCGCAACAATATTTCTATGGAAGAATTTGAGGGTCAGACCTATGGTTCTTTTGCGGAGTTTTTCGGCAGAAAGAAGGAACTCTCTCTGAAAGAAACGGATCCGCAGGTGCTGATCAGTCCCTGTGACAGTCTGCTGAGTGTGTATCCTATTCGGGATGGTCTGATGATTCCTATGAAAGGATCGGCTTACAGGATCAGTGATCTTGTTCCGGAAGCCTTCTATGCAGATCAGTTTCAGGGTGGTGCCTGCCTGATCTTCCGACTGGAGGCATCCGATTACCATCACTACTGCTATATTGATCAGGGTCAGCAGTTTATGACCCGCTATATTCCTGGAGAACTCCACAGTGTACAGCCGATCGCACTGGAAAAATTTCCGGTTTACCGCCTGAACAGACGCTGGTGGACACCTATGGAAACAGAGCATTTCGGAACGGTTCTGCAGATTGAAGTGGGTGCCATGATGGTTGGCGGTGTAACGCATGTAAGGGATGCCGGTTCTTTTGTAAAAGGAGAAGAGATGGGTAACTTTGAACTGGCAGGTTCAACGATTGCGCTTCTTTTTACTGCAGATACTATGAAAAAACTGAAGCTGGATGCCAAATACCGTCCTGCCTGGAAGGGTGCCGGGGAAGTGCGGGTGCATCTGGGTGACAGGCTTGGAAAAATTTCAGGATAATAGATGAGGTTGAGTCGTTGGACGGACAAGTGATTATGATCGTGGAGGATGAACCGGATATCCGGGAGGGAATCCGGATTCTTCTGAAGGGTGAAGGTTATGTGATTATGGAGGCTTCTTCCGGTGAAGAAGCATTGAAAAAAATAAATGAAGCTGTGGATCTGGTGATCCTGGACATTATGCTGCCGGGAATCTCCGGTCTGAAGGTCTGTGATGAGATCAGGAAGCATTCCAATGTTCCGATCCTCTTTCTTACTGCCAAATCCCAGGAGTCGGATAAGACCATCGGTCTGATGGCAGGCGGGGACGATTATCTGGCGAAGCCTTTTTCCTATGCAGAGCTGATCGCCAGGGTAAAGGCTCTTTTGAGACGTTACTATGTCTACAGGGGAAAAAATCAGTCTCCTCAGCTGGATAAGGATCAGATCCTTACCGTGGGTCGTTTTCGGATCGCTTTGGACAGGAATGAAGTCTGGAAGGATGGTATCCCACTGGATCTCACAGAAATTGAATATCGGATCTTTTCTCTGCTGCTCCAGAATCCCGGAAGGATCTTCTCAACCCAGAATATTTACGAGCGCGTCTGGGAAGAAGTTTATTCCTACAGTGCCAACAGTACGATCATGGTGCACATCCGGAAACTCCGGACTAAAGTGGAGGATGATTCACAGAATCCTATGTATATAAAAAATATCTGGGGAAAGGGGTATCGCTATGAAACTTCTAAAACAGATTCGTAATCCACAGGGCTTAAGAATGAAATTTGGCTTGTCTCTTTTGGGGGCAGGCCTTCTTTGTAGTGTGGTATTTTTGATTCTTTATTTTCTTCTTGATTCTGTGATCATTCAGCTTTTTGACAATGCAGAATTTGAACAGATGCACAGGGCGCAGTTAGCAGACAGTCTGCAGAGCTATCTGGATGATGAAGAACTGACAAGAGAGGATTTAAGAAGACTGTCCGGCTGGGAGAAACATCAGCCGGTTCTTTTGCTGGAATTGTATGATGGGGATAAATGTATCTACAGTTCCAAAATGGATCCGATCAAAAAGAGGATCAGGAGAGTTTATGCCGGAGACCCGGTCTTCATGGCGGACTCTGATTATGCTTATGAGGTGCTTTTGGATGGGCAGCCGGTAACAGCTGTGATCTATACGGATTTTACCTATATGTATTATGCCCTTGGAACAGCGGTGGTATTTATTCTGTCGGTGGGATTGTTTGTGGTCCTTTTCCTCTTCAGTACCAGAAAGCTGATCCGCTATGTCTGTCGCCTGGAGGAAGAAGTGCAGATTCTGGAGGGCGGAAATCTGGAGTATGAAGTGTCCGTGCAGGGCAATGATGAGCTGACAGATCTGGCCAGAAGTATGAACCGTATGAGGATATCGCTCCTGGAACAGATGAAAAAGGAGCAGGAGCTGCAGCAGGCCAACCGGCAGCTGATCACGGAGATGTCTCATGATCTCCGGACTCCTCTGACTGGTCTCATGCTGTATACAGAGATCCTTCGTTTCCATCGGTATGATACGGAGGAGGAGCTGCAGGAGTACCTGGAGAAGATTGATGTGAAGGCCCATCACTTAAAACAGCTGTCGGATCATCTTTTTGAGTATGCCCAGGAAGGAAAAAAGGTGGGCAGGCAGGAAAAAAGAAGTTTTCAGGAAGCCTGCAGGGAACCTCTGGAAAATATGATCTGTGAGCTGAAAGCAAGAAACTTTCTGGTTGAGACAGATCTTCAGTGGCGGTCCTATCCGGTTATGGTGGACCGGGATCCGATGGATCGCATCATGGAGAATATCTGTTCCAATATCGTGAAATATGCACATCCGGATGCACCTGTCTGGATTGAGACATCTTACAGCAACAAGTACTGCGGTCTGATCTTTGTGAACTCTGTCGCAAAGGAGGATGGACAGGTGGAGAGTTCCGGTGTCGGTCTGGAAAGTATCCGGACTCTGGTGAAGGAAATGCAGGGAATCTGCACGGTGGAGCAGACGGAATCAGCATTTGAAATATCTGTACAGTTTCCGATTCATTACGGAACCGTCTGAAGATTGGATTCTTGTGTCATAATGGTTCAATTTTGGCCTGTGCTACTGGATAAAAATTCCCTGATACAGTAGAATAGTTCTATCGGAAAATGATGAAAAGAAAAGGAAAAGAGAATCAGATAGAAAGGAGATTTTTATAGATATGACAGATGTAAAAGTACTGGAAAAGAAAGAGAGTGGATTTGCAAAGATCCAGCTTGCTACAGAGGATGTACGTGTGATCGTAACAACAGTGGGTTGTCAGATTGCGTCTGTATTTACAAAAGACAAAGATGGTGAGTGGGGCGATATCGTACTTGCACCACAGGATCTGGAGCATCCGGAGCTGGATTCTGCCTTCATGGGAGCTGTTGTCGGACGTGTCGGCAACCGTATCGGAGGCGCAAGCTTCGAGCTGAACGGAAAAACCTATACACTTGCAAAGAACAACGGAGAGCATTGCCTGCATGGAGGAATCAAGGGCTTCAACCAGAAGATTTTTGATTATGAGATCATCCCTGATGGCGTTCGTTTCTCCTGTGAGTCCCCTGATATGGAAGAGGGCTTCCCTGGCTGTGTGCAGTTTACTGTAACTGTGACACTGGTGGGCAATGAGATGTCTCTGATCTATGGCGCAGAGAGTGATGCAGATACTCTGTTTGCTGTTACCAACCATTCTTACTTTAACCTGTCCTGCAAGAATCAGCCGATCTTTGACCATAGTCTGAAGATGGCATCCGATTCCTTTATGGTTGTAGATCCTTCCGGAATCGTTACAGGTGAGACAGCTTCTTCTGCAGGCACTCCATTTGATTTCAGCGAGAGAAGAGTGATCGGCCAGCTGGATCTGGAAGGCTGCCAGGATCTTAAGAATGTAGGCGGATACGATCATCCAATCGTATTCAATGCTTCTGAGGATCAGATTGAGCTTTCCTATGAGCCAAACGGTCGAGTTGTGAAGATTTCCACAGACTGTCCGATGGTACATATGTACACAGGAAACTTCCTGGGCGGCGGCGTGATCGGTAAACTGGGTGTTCCATACGATAACTGGTGTGGAATCGCTCTGGAAACAGAGGGCTGCCCTGACTCTATTCATGTTGAGAAGGAGCCTTCAGTTATTCTCCGTAAGGGTGAGAAGTATGCTTCTGTAACAAAATATACATTTGAGGTAATGAAGTAAGTATGGACATGCTGACCATCATCGGATTTACAATTATCGCAGGAATCTTATATCTGTAATAGTATAGGAAAGCTTTTTCAAAGAGCGGACACAAAAAATCTGTGCCCGCTCTTTGTGCTGTGAGAGGCCAGCGGTTAGTCACCGTCTCTGGCTTGATTCCTTTGTTGCGTTACAAATTTTCATTTGCTATAATGAATTCCATAGATGCGTCAGCATCGAAATTCAGACGGATCTTTGGGGTTGAAGGTCCGGAGCACTTATTATTTATTATCATGAAGGGGGCATTTATGAAAAAACTCACGAAACGCGGGTTCAGAGCAGTTGCTTTTATGTGCGTGATCGCATTCTGCATCGGCCTCTTAACCGCATCCATGAAACCAGTCTCAGTTAAAGCCAGTGAAGCTGCTGAGGCCGCTGCAGAGACTGCATTCTCTGTAGATTACGATGGTGACGTTGTAGATTACGACCTCACCGATCCTGACTCTGCTCAGGAATATGTAGGAAGCTACGCTGATAACCTTGGCGCAGATCCTGATTTTCGTTCCCATGTAAGCACCGCGATCGACAAAGTGCGTGAGGATGTAAAACCTTATGCAACCTGGATGTCACTGCTGGCACCAATCGTTGCGATCGTTCTGGCTCTGATTACAAAAGAGGTATATTCTTCACTGGTAATCGGTATCCTGGTAGGTGGTATCCTGTATGCAGGCGGAAATCCGGAAGGCGTTCTGAACCATGTATTATTCGATGGATTCGTTGCTAACATTGCGGATTCCTATAACATGGGTATCCTGATCTTCCTTGTACTTCTCGGAGCTATGGTTGCTCTGATGAACAAAGCAGGTGGTTCTGCTGCATTCGGAAGATGGGCAACAACTCACATCAAAACAAGAGTAGGCGCTCAGCTTGCTACTATTGCACTGGGTGTACTGATCTTTATCGATGACTATTTCAACTGTCTGACAGTTGGTTCTGTTATGCGTCCTGTAACTGACGGTCATAACATCTCTCGAGCAAAACTGTCCTACCTGATCGATGCTACTGCAGCTCCTGTATGTATCATCGCTCCTATCTCTTCCTGGGCAGCAGCTGTAGCAGGATTTGCGAATGCTGCAGGCGCAGAGAACGGAATCGCACTGTTTGTACAGGCAATCCCTTACAACTTCTATGCGATCCTTACAATCGTTATGATGCTGTTCCTGGCAATCACAGGCGTAGATTACGGCCCGATGAGACTCCATGAGCAGAATGCAAAGAATAACAATGACCTCTTTACTTCCGGTGTAAGACCTGCATTGACAGAGATGGATGTGAATGAAAAAGGTAAAGTGGCAGATCTGATCTTCCCAATCGCAGTGCTGATCATTGCCTGCGTAATCGGAATGATCTACTCCGGTGGCTTCTTTGAGGGAGAGGACTTTGTTACAGCATTCTCTAACTCTGATGCTTCTGTAGGTCTGGTTCTGGGATCCTTCGTTGCAATCCTGATCACTATGGTCTATATGATGATCCGCAAGGTGATGAGCTTTAAAGATATGATGGCTTGCCTGCCTGAAGGCTTCCAGGCAATGGTACCTGCAATCCTGATCCTCAGCTGTGCATGGACTCTGAAAGCAATGACAGATTCCCTGGGTGCTAAGATCTTCGTATCTCAGTTGGTAGAGGGAAGTGCTGCAGGACTGCAGATGCTGCTTCCGGCAATCATCTTCATCATCGCAATCGGTCTTTCCTTTGCAACAGGAACATCCTGGGGAACTTTCGGTATCCTGATTCCAATCGTACTCAGCGTATTCCAGCCTGGACAGGCAATCACAATCGTAGCAGTTTCTGCATGTATGGCAGGTGCTGTATGTGGTGACCACTGCTCACCAATCTCTGATACAACCATCATGGCTTCTGCAGGAGCTCAGTGTGATCATGTAAACCATGTATCTACACAGCTTCCATACGCTTTGACAGTAGCAGCTGTTTCTGCAGTCAGCTACATGATCGCAGGTGCTGTATGTAACTGGGTGATCGTACTTCCAATTGCGATCGTTCTTCAGATTGCAGTTCTGGTCGTAATCAAAAAAATCACAAAGCAGTAATCTGACGGATCCGGAAAGGATCTGCTAAAGAAAAAATACAGGGGTAGCCTTGAAAAAGGCCATCCCTGTATTTTTTTCTGCTATACTGATAGTAGTGTAAGAAGATCAGAGGGTGATGAATATGGCAATATTATTGATAAAGATAGAAGATACGGCATCATTGATGCTGAATGAATTTTTTGATTACAACGGACATGCCTTTGCACTGGCGGGATCCAGAAAGCAGGAGAAACGCCAGGAGTTTCGAATGGAGGAATTCTATGAGGCAAGCATGGATACGGAAATGCTGGAAGATGTCCCTGTATTTTTTGTGACAGGTGCGGAGGCAGATACGGAAGCCTCTGTGATCGGATGGTATAAGAAAGCCAGGGTCAGCCGTAAGATCCGAAGTGTTTCCCTCTTTCTTGAGGGCAATGTGGAGGCTGTGATCTCGGATGCGGTATTATTGCCGGAAAAGGATCGCAGCATAAAAATCCGCTGGCAGACTCCGGATCAGCTCTATGAGGTGGTGGAAGAGGAGGATATGCGTTTTGGGCTTTTGCAGAGACTGCTGGAAACAGAGCCGGCAGAGAATGCACTTCTGCGTTACGCTTTTGCTCCTGTAAAATTGGATCCGAAACTGATCCGTCAGCCGGATACCTGCCTTAAGTATTGCTCTGCCCTGGCCCGGGTACTGGTAGAGGATCAGTGCCGGGATATCTCAGAGATCAAGCTGTTAGAGCAATATGCGAAGAAAGTGATCGAAAAGAAACGCAGTGATCCGGATGGCTACTACTATCATGCGCTGGCCTGCTGTCATCTTGGCTTTTTTAAGGATGGCATCAAATCGGTGCAGAAGGCACTGGAGCTGGAACCGGAAGCTGCAGATCTGGCTGCACTGAAGGGAATGCTCCTGTTTGAGAAAGGCTATTATAAGGATAGTGCGGCCTGTTTTCATAAGGCTTATGAGGTGAGCAGTGAGGAAGAATACCTCTTGACGGAGGGCCGTGTCTGCAGTGCTGCCGGATGGATGGACAAGGCCTATGATTGTTTTGCCGCTGTTCAGAACAAAGAGCTTCTGGATGCTGCCGGTATTCAGCTGAAGGAGATGGAGAAGAGATGGTCCTTTGCCAATATTCTGTCTTTCCGAAGGAAAAACCGGATGAAGGGAAAAAGCAGACCATGAGCATGCAGCAGAGCGGAAGGGGAATGTCCGCTTTACTGAATAGACAGGGAAGTAAGGTCACATAAAATCAGGTATCTGAAAGATACTATACGAGGAACAGTTGTATGAAAAATAAGAGAATGAAAGTATTGAGTATAATTCTTCCCATCCTGATCCTGCTTCTGGTGATCGTGATCCTTGCTGTGCGTAAGGGAAAATCGGAAGAGGCTCCGGTGGATACTTCTGCAGGTTTGGCTGTGATCCAATCTCAGGAGAGCAAAGATGTGGATGAAGTGATCCATAAGATCCGAGAAAGCTCCGGAGATATTCTTCGGGAGGAGTATGCAGAGCGGATCAGTGCCATCCAGCAGGATGAGAATCTTGCCTGGAGCATGTTCGATGACTTCCTTTTTGTGGGAGATTCCAGATGTGTAGCATTTGTCACATATGGTTTCTTTAATGAAGAGAATGTGATCGCCCATCCGCTGGTCAATATCATGAGTCACCTGGAGCCCAATATTGACAATATCGTTGCAAAAAATCCAGGGCACCTGTATCTGATCTATGGATTCAATGATATTGAATGTGGCAGATGGCACCAAGGAGAAGAATTTGCGGAAGAGTATGGAAGGATCGTGGATACCATCCATGAGAGACTTCCGGATACCAAAATCTACATTATTGCAACCATGCCGGTCATCATGGGGCGCAAATATACCAGCAGTTATGATGGCTATACATTGATCCCGGACTGGAATCAGCAGTTGGCTGGTATGTGTGCGGCCAGGGAATACGTCTACTATCTTGATACGGCCTACCTCTATGATCAGTATCAGGATCTGTATACCGATGACGGTGTGCATTTCTTCAAGGAGTTTTATCCACACTGGGCAGCAGCGATACTGACCTGTCAATACCAGTATGAACTGGAAGAAGATCTGCAGGCCCAGGCACAGGCGCAGGCAGAACTGCAGGCCCAGGATCAGACGGATATACAGGTGCAGGCTCAGGCAGAGCCACAGGAGTAAGGGGGAAAGTTATGAAAAAAACAAATCGACAGATCGGACTTCTGGAAATCGGAAAACTGATCCCCTGTATATGTGTGCTTCTTTTACTTGTGAGTCTTCTGTCCAGCGGTAAGGTGAGTAATACAAGCATAGAAGATATGTCGGAGCTGGTGGTGGCCCAGGCAGATCTGTCCCATGTACAGCTGGCAGATAATCAGATGGTCAAACGCCTTTATGGGATCGATCCGTCTGCTTATGACGGAATCACACTCTATTATCCTGTCAGTAACATGGATGCGGATGAGATTTTTCTGATCCGTCTGGCGGATGTTTCTCAGCAGGAGACGGTGAAAGCGGCGATCGATGCCCGCCTGGAGACACAGCTTGCAAGCTTTGACGGCTATGGTGTAGACCAGTATGACAAGCTGGAGAAAAGTGTTGTGGTAGTACAGGGTAATTATATTCTGTGGGTTTCCGGAGGAGATACAGAATCTCTTGTCCGTGCCTTCAGAGAAGGACTTTAGGAGGTAACTATGGCATTCGGTAATCTGTTTTTTGTACTTAGTTTTCTTCCGGTCAGTCTGATCCTCTATTATCTGATCCCCGGAAGATTCCCTATGGTCCGGAATATCGTGCTGGTTCTGATCAGCCTTCTGTTCTATTCCTGGGGGAACCCTCAGTATCTGATCCTGATCCTCTTCAGTGTATTCTACAATTATTTTGCAGCTTTGCAGATGTCTGTATATGG